>DUVE01000001.1 GCA_012841205.1 Mollicutes bacterium | reverse complement strand
CCATCAGACTCAACAATATTAGTAAATAAGCCATCAACTAATGCACCACAATGAGTGCCAATAATATCACTTGATACAAGAGGTTGTTCGGTATATCTTAATGTTTCATTAGCATTTTCTTTAATTACCCTGTTAACATCTTCTACTGTGACATTTTCTTTTAACTCAACTGATAAATCTACTACTGAGCCAGTTGCAACTGGTACTCTAAGTGAAATACCATCCATCTTACCATTTAGACTTGGTATTACAAGACCAATAGCACTTGCAGCTCCTGTTGTTGTAGGTATAATGTTTTGTGCCGCTGATCTACCTCTTCTTGAATATATTCCTTTTCTGTGAGCTATATCAAGAGTAACTTGATCATTAGTATAAGCGTGAACTGTAGTCATGAAACCTTTTTCAACTCCAAAGTTATCATCTAACAATTTTAGAACTGGCGCTAAGCAGTTTGTTGTACAACTTGCAGTTGATACAAGATCTTCACTGCCATCTAATGTGTCATGATTAACATTATAAACAATTGTCTTTACATCTTTACCTGCTGCTGCAGAAATAACAACATGTTTCGCTCCAGCATTAATATGAGCAATTGCTTTATCCCTTTTTACAAAGATACCAGTACACTCAAATACTATATCAATGTTTAAATCTCCCCAAGGTAACATTGATGGATCTTTTTCATTAAGAACAAGTATTTTCTTATCTCCAACAAAAATACCATTATCATCAAAACTTATTTCATCTTCCATAAATCTACCTTGAGTAGTATCGTATTTAAGAAGATACGCTAAATCCTCAGCCCCTGTCAAATCGTTAATTGCCACCAACTCAAATGCTGGGTCATTTAACAATATCCTTGCAGTCAATCTTCCAATTCTTCCAAAACCATTAATTGCAACTCTTACTGCCATAAAATCACTCTCCTATTCTTCTATAATTATAGCATATCGCTAATTAATAATTGTTCAATTATAAGCATAGTTTACATTTTTAATCTAAACTATACATCTTATTATTCAAAGTAACTGTCACCTATAAATTCTCTAATAATCGAATCAAGTGGTACTAAATCACTAGTAAGAGGTAGAGCATTTCTTAAAATATTCAAAAGCCTCACCGCCTCACCATAATAAGGATCATCATCAGAAATAGAAAACAATAATGGTTCAGCATACAATCTTAAAACACCCATTTCATATACCAAAGATGTATTAAATACAACATCAGCCTCATCTTGATATGGGAAAACGAACCTTTCTTCTCCACTCCTAACATCCTTCCATTTAGCAAGAGTATAAGCAGCTGAATACCCTCTATATTTATGATCTCTTACCATTCTTCTTATAATTCTGTTATCACTAGTACTAATACGATTATGATTATCAATATTAATACTTGTAAGTGGAGATAAATACATTTTATATTTTTTACTAGCATCTATTGTTTTAGTTAATTCATTATTAAGAGCATGAAGCCCCTCGATAATTAATATATCTTTTTCCCTTAGTTTCATTCTTTTACTATTAGGTTCGCTTTTTCCTGTAATAAAATTATAAATAGGCATACTTACTTCTTCATAATTTAAAAGCCTCCCTAAATGTTCATTAAACAAATCAACATTAATTGCTGATAAAGCTTCAAAATCTGGATTACCATCCTCTTTTAATGGAGTCTTATCACGATCAAGAAAATAATCATCAATTGATATTGCAAAAGGATTTAATCCAATGCTTCTAAGATACAAACTAAGCTTTCTAGAAGTAGTGGTCTTTCCAGAAGATGATGGACCCGCTATTAATACAACTTTAATATTTGGATCATCCGATATTGTTTTAGCAATATCAAATAGTCTTGCGTTTTGATCCATTTCACTCATATAAATAAGATCAGATATATCATCACTTGCAATCATATTATTTAGATCTGATATATTATTAACATTAACTCGGTCACACCAAGCATGATACTCACTAAACTCTTCAAACATTTTTTCATGGTGAACATAAGGTTTTATCTTCGAATCAGAATAAATATTTGGAATTATTAATACAATACCATTAGGTGTAACCTTTTTGAGATCAAACCATTTTAAATAAGAACTATCAATGGGCATTTCACCATAAAAATAGTCATACATATTATCAAAACGATATAAATTTATAAAAGTATTGCTAACATATTTTAGACCTTCAACTTTATCAAGTTGATTATTTTTTTCAAAATAATCTATAGCGTCTATTCTAGAGACACTAATTTTTTGAAACGGTATATTAGCATTTACTAATTCTTGCATACGTCTCTTTACTAGTTCAACATCCTCTATCGATAAGTCAATATCCTTTGCAAGTCTTGTATAAATACCTTTATCAATTGAATGCTCAATTAACACATCGCACTTAAGAACATCAAAAATAGCCTTAATATATAAATAAGTAAGACCTCTTTCATATACTTTATTTCCTAAAGCATGAGTAATATCAAAAAATTTGATATTACAATCCTTTTCAAGTTTTTGATTCAGTTCAGTAAGTTTATTATTTACTGAAGCAATAATAATATCATATTCATATTCATCTTTAAAATTTTTACTTATTTCTAACAATGTCTTCCCTTTAGGATAAGTATAAACTTTATCTTTATATTTAATATTAACAGTAGACATAACACAACCTCTATTCTTTAAATTAATTTTATCAAAAAAAAGAGTTTTTGTCATAAAGGAACACTCTTCTTTTTACATTAAGTGTAAATCATACTTTTAAGTTTGAAATAACATCCTTTATCACTTTTATTGAATTATCAAACATATTACATTCCTCTTCTGTTAGTGAAATAGGTATGTAACCAGTTATACCATTTCTTCCCACAATGGATGGGTAGCCTATAAATATGTCATTTTCCTTATTATAAGATGATACTGTAAGAACACTATGTTCATCATCCAAGATAGCATTAGTAATTCTTACTAATACCATACCTATCCCATAATAAGTAGATCCCTTTTTATCGATAATATCATATGCTGCTGTTTTAACATCAAGAGCTATATCATCAAGTTCATCTAGACTTAAGTATTGATTTATATTAACAGACCCAATATAGGCATTGGACCATGATGCAAATTCACTATCACCATGTTCACCCAAAATATAAGCATGTACGTTTTTAGCATTAATAGTTAATTTATCACTTATCATATAACGAACTCTAGCGGTATCAAGTGTAGTCCCTGTACCTATTATTTTAGATGCATCAAAACCTGAACATTTATATGTAACATAAGACATTACATCAACAGGATTAGATGCTATTAAAAATATCCCATTAAATTTAGATGCTATAACCTTGCTAATAATATCTCTAAAAATCTTTGTATTTTTATGTACAAGGTCCATTCTAGATTCATTTGGCTCCTGTCTTGCTCCAGCACAAATACATACAACAGATGCATCCCTACAATCTTCATAGTTACCCACTTTAATAATAAGTTTTGAAGGTGCAAAAGCAAGACCATGATTTAAATCAGCCGCTTCTCCCATGGTTCTTTTTTCATCAATATCGATGAGCACAAGCTCACTAACCTTTGTTCTTTGATTAAGTAGTGCATAAGCATAACTCATGCCTACATTACCACATCCTATTATAACAACCTTATCCTTCATTCAATCACCGTTATTATAATGTGCAATAAGAAGTAAAAAAAACAAATGTTT
>DUVE01000084.1 GCA_012841205.1 Mollicutes bacterium | reverse complement strand
CTAACAAAAAAGTCCAAAACCATTTTTTGGACTTTTATTTAATATTTCGTTTATATTTATTAAAAATATCACTATTTTCCAAATTAGTTTTAGCAAGCTGATTAACTAAATCTTTTTGTTTACGATCTAATTTATTTGGAATAACTACATTTACTATTACATACATGTTTCCTTTTCGTTTACTTGAAACATTTGCAATACCTTTATCTTTCAATAAAAGTTTTGCGCCACTTTGAGTTCCTGATGGAATATTCAAAATAACTTCACCATATAAAGTAGGAATTTCCTTTTTCACACCTAAAATAGCTTCAGTTATAGTAATAGGTAACTCTAAATAGATGTCATTACCTTCACGCACAAACAAAGGATGGCGACTTATTCTAAATTCAATATATACATCTCCATTTGGACCGCCATTGCTTCCAGCCTCACCCTTACCAGGTAATCTTAGTTGACTGTTTTCATCAACACCAGCTGGAACTTTTACACTTATTTCCCTATTAGTTCTAACATGACCCTTGCCTCTACATTTTGAACAGCTATCTTTATATGTATATCCACTACCCATACATGCTGAGCAAGTAGTTTTAGTTAGATAAGTTCCTAAAATAGTTCTTTGTTCAGCCGTAACAGTACCGCTTCCACGACATTTTTCACATCTCTCTTCACCGGTACCACCTTTACCATCACATGATGAACAATTATCATTAACATCAAATTTAATAGTTTTCTCAGTTCCAAAAGCTGCTTCTTCGAATGTAAGATCCATTCGCATGACCATGTCAGAGCCTTTTCTCCTGCGATTGACGCTACGACCTCCTCCACCAAAACCAAATGATGAACCAAAAATATCAGAGAAAATATCACCAAAATCGAAACCTGAAAAATCAAATCCGCCTGTTGAATTATATCCTCCATTATTATCAAAGGCACTGTGACCAAATTGATCATATTGGCTTCTTCTTGTTTGGTCAGATAAAACTGCATATGCCTCTTGAACTTCTTTAAACTTTTCTGTTGCTTTTGGATCTTTACTAACATCTGGATGATGCTCTTTAGCTAATTTTCTAAAAGCACTCTTTATTTCAGCTTCTGTTGCATTTTTACTAACACCTAAAACTTCATAATAATCTCTTTTTGCCATATCAACACTCCTTGATATTAAATGCAGAAACAAGTTTCTGCATTTAACAAATTATTTTTTTTCTTCAAAATCAGCATTGATAACATCATCTTTTGGTGCTTCGTCTGAATTATTATCTTCAGTAGATGTTTGTTCTTCTGCCTTTTTAGCTGCTTCTTGATATACCTTTGTTGCTAAAGCCATAGCTGTCTCATTTAAAGCTTCCATTTTTTTCTTTATATCTTCAATATCATTAGATTCTAATGAACCTTTTAATTCTTCTATTTGCTTTTCAGCTTTTTCTTTCTCATCAGCTTCAACTTTATCTCCTAAATCCTTAATAGCTTTTTCAGTAGCAAAAATTAATTGTTCAGCTTCATTTTTTGTGTCTGCTTCTTCTTTACGTTTTTTATCAGCTTCTTTATTAATTTCAGCTTCTTTAACCATACGATCTATTTCTTCATCTGTTAAATTAGTTGATGCTGTAATAGTAATAGATTGTTCCTTATTTGTACCTAAATCTTTAGCTGTAACATTAACAATACCATTAGCGTCAATATCAAACTTAACTTCTATTTGAGGAACACCTCTTGGTGCTGGTGGAATATCTCCTAATTGGAATCTTCCTAATGTCTTATTATCAGCTGCCATTGGACGTTCACCTTGTAAAACGTGGATATCAACTGCTGGTTGATTATCTGCTGCTGTTGAGAACACTTGTGATTTAGATGTTGGAATAGTTGTATTTCTTTCAATTAATGGTGTCATAACATTACCTAGTGTTTCAATACCAAGTGATAATGGTGTAACATCAAGTAATACGATATCATTAACTTCACCTGTTAAAACTCCACCTTGAATAGCTGCACCCATTGCAACAACCTCATCTGGATTAACACCTTTGTGTGGTTCCTTACCAAGTTCTTTTTTAATTAATTCTTGGATCATTGGAATACGTGTTGATCCACCAACTAAAATTACTTTATCAATATCACTATTGCTCATTTTAGCATCTTTCATAGCATTACGAACTGATGTTAAAGTAGATTCAGCTAAATCTCTAATTAAATCTTCAAATTTAGCCCTTGTAAGATTAACATCTAAATGTAATGGACCAGCATCACCTTGCGAAATAAAAGGTAATGAAATCTGAGTAGTAGTTACACCACTTAGTTCCTTTTTAGCCTTTTCTGCTGCATCTCTTAAACGTTGTGTAGCCATCTTATCTTTCGATAAATCAATCCCATTTTCTTTCTTAAATGTTTCTACTAAATGATCAACTATTCTTTGATCAAAATCATCTCCACCAAGTTTGTTATTACCACTAGTAGATTTAACTTCAAATACTCCTTCACCAAGTTCTAGGATAGATACGTCAAATGTACCTCCACCTAAGTCATATACTAAAATTGTTTGGTTATTATCTTGTTTTTCAAGACCATATGCTAAAGCTGCAGCTGTAGGTTCATTTATAATACGTTCTACCTCAAGCCCAGCTATCTTACCAGCATTTTTAGTTGCTTGACGCTCAGCATCGTTAAAATATGCTGGAACAGTAATAACTGCTTTAGTAACTTTATCACCTAGATATTCTTCAGCATAATCTTTCATATAAGAAAGAAGCATTGCACTAATCTCTTCTGGTGTATATTTTTTACCTTCAGCTTCTACCTTTTTACTAGTACCCATTAATCTTTTAACAGATGAAATAGTATTTGGATTAGTGATTGCTTGTCTTTTAGCAGTTTCACCTACCATCTTTTCACCATTTTTAAAAGCAACAACACTAGGAGTTGTTCGCCCACCTTCTGGATTAGGGATAACTTTAGGTTCCCCACCCTCTAATACACTAACACAACTATTAGTTGTACCTAAATCAATACCTATAATTTTACTCATAAATTTATCTCTCCTTTTCCTTTTATATATTATTTACCTTAACCATAGAGGCTCTAATTACTCTATCGTTAAGCATATACCCTTTTTGATAAACTTCCAAAACAATACCATCTTCTTTAGTTTCTTCCTTATCAGTCATTACAGCTTGATGGTAAGCTGGATCAAACGGCTTTTCTAAAGCCTCTATTTCTTTTAAACCCATATCATTTAAAACTTTAACAAAAGATGTGTAAATGAGTTTAAATCCTTCCAAAAACTTAGATAATTCATCTGTCAAATCATTATCATCAAGTGCTATAGCACGTTCGAAATTATCTAAAGTAGGTAATATTTTTTCAATTAATTCTTCATTCGCATATTTAATTGATCTATTTGTCTCTTCATCTTTTCTCTTTTTATAATTAATAAGTTCTGCTTGAGACCTCAACAATTTATCTTCTAACTCTTTTATTATTTCAGCACTTTTGTCTTTGTTTTTCTTATTAGACTTTTTTGAGTTTTTCTCCTCTATATTTTCTTCTATATTTACTGTTTTTTCTGTTTCCTTACTCATAATCATCACCTTTCAATATTTTTCTTGATGTAATCAAGGATACTTACAACACGATCATATTCCATCCTCTTTGGACCAATAACAGCTATGGTACCAGCTTTACCATCAACTATATATTTGGTTTTAACAATAGTAACATCATCATCTATTTTTGATTCCTTGCCAATATAAACATTTATACCACTTTCATCTTCTTCAATATTACTTATTATCTGCCTATCATCAAGTTTACTTACAATATTTTTAACTTTACTAACACTATCAAATTCTGGTTGATTAAGAATGTTTTTCCTTCCCATAAAATGAATATCATTCTTTATCGTAAAATCATTAAAAGCATTATAAAAAACATTGTATACAGCTTCATGTTGTTCTATATATTTACCTATTATAGGTTTAATTTCAAATTCAAGTTTCTCACTTATCTCATCGATTGGTGTATTAACTAACAAACTATTTATTAAATCTACCATCTTATGAATCTCTTCAACACTTATATTGCAATCAATACTTATATTCTTATGTTCAACATGACCTTTATCAGTAATAACAATGGCTATAACATTAGATGAATCAATAGGCACAACCTCAACCTTCTTAAGCCTGTTATCTAAAGATGCATTACCAAGGACAACTGAAGTGTAATTGGTTATTTCAGATATTATTTCCATACTTTTTAATATTACATCATTAAATTCTAAGGAGTGGTTTTTAAATATAGTTTGTAATTTTAAAACATCTTCACCAGTCATCTCTTTTGGTTTCATTAAATGCTCAACGTAGTAACGATATCCATCTTCACTTGGCACCCTACCAGATGAAGTGTGGGTCTTCTCTAAAAAACCCTGTTCTTCTAAATAGGCCATTTCATTACGAATTGTTGCGCTAGAAAGATTTAAAAAAGTACAAATGGATTTAGAGCCAACAGGACGCGCTAATCTTATGTATTCCTCGACAATCATCTTTAAAATATTGTTTTGTCTAGTATTTAACATATAACACCTCCTTATTTGCATAACACTATTATAATAGTATGATTTAGCAATGTCAAGTTATGAGTGCTATTTTTTT
>DUVE01000083.1 GCA_012841205.1 Mollicutes bacterium | reverse complement strand
TGGTTTCTTTGTACTGCGTCAGTGAAAAGAAATAAGATGCCTTTAAATTAAAGCTCTTTCTTAAAGAGTATAGCTTTACTCACTCTTCGTCTAGGGTTCACCCCAATAATTGACGTAGAGCAGGAAAAAAGAAAACCGAAAGCCCTTATTAATAAAGGACTTTCGGGATACTGGCTA
This sequence comes from Mollicutes bacterium, assembly GCA_012841205.1. Taxonomy (GTDB): domain Bacteria; phylum Bacillota_I; class Bacilli_A; order RF39; family UBA660; genus UBA5348. The sequence continues at coordinate 4,238 of DUVE01000083.1, read as the reverse complement.
CTACTCCCACTCTTCATTTCATATCATCAGATATATATTAAACCTTTTAAATTATCTATTATTAGAACGTTCATTTCTGTTCTATTTATATGATTTGGGTACATTTTCAACTTATTTTACCCGTTCCAGTCCCAGTTCCAGTTTAAAACTTAACACTCCATTAATTCTTGCTAAGAAGGATTTGCCAGAAATATTCCCTATACCTTAACTAATTTATTAACAATCTAATAGCCCTCCATCTTCATATTTAAAGTATATCAGTTTTATCCATCATAAAGACCTTTTCCTTCACAACATTTTTTGAATTTTTTATCACTACCGCAGGGACAAGGATCATTTCTACCTACTTTTATAGTTCTAACACGAGTAAAATACTTACCTTCACGCCATGAGACTGTCATATTACCATTTTTTTCATGATATAACTTATTCCATATATTTTCAAATATTCCACCATGTTTAAGTGTACTATTGCCATCCCTATTATAATCTACCATACAAACAAAATTCTCATTATTTGGTAGTAACTCTTTGCTTTTTCGAAGGTCTTTTCTATATACATTAATATATAATGAATCTGCTTCCATATCACCACTTTTATGATACATGGTTGGTGATGGAACATTCTTTATTGTTTTTAACCATTCTATCGCATTTTTAATAATATCTATAATTTCAAGTTTAGATGAAACATCTCCAATATAAAGATGTGCGTTAAGTCTTTTTCTATCTTCTATACTTGCATCTTTAATGTTATTTATAATAAATTTATCAGTATTATAATTTGGAAAATAATGATATTTTATTTCATTTAAATCTATATCCTCTGTAGAAGGATCAAATATTATACAATCTTTTCTAGCAATTACATCAATAATAACAGCATCCATTGATCTATTTTTATGATATATGTCATATATTTCTTCATTGGTAAAACGAACCCATCCAGTAGCCATCCGTTCATTAATAAATGAAAACATGTATTGCTCGTAATCATTGTACTGCTCAAAAACAATAACCGATAGTAATGTTGCTATTTGTGAAATATATCCCCTATCCGTATTTTCAATTATTATTTCAACATTTAATTGTTTATTATTTGATATATCACTAATACTACTGATATATATATTTGGTAAACTTAATCGCATACTTAAAAGTGAAAATTGTACATATCCTTTTTTACCTATATCTACATCTAGTAGATCCATATGTTTATTTAAAAAAGTAGTTATCCCCAAAAGTACAGAGCTTGCCGTATCATAAGCTTTGTCAATTAATTCATCAAATTCATACGTTGAAAGTTCAAGGGTACTTTGTCTTCTATTTTCTACATAATAAAAGCATATTTTTTCGCCGATATCTTTTCTTTTAATAATTACTTTTCCATGGTTAATAGCATTACGTATATTAACATTAACATCTTTTGTTAACATATTAAAACCATTAGCATTAAGTACATTAACCAACTTCCCTAAGGTGTTTTGCGAAGCATATTCTTTACCTTTAGCTTGTCCTAGTAACAATGCTATTACTCTATAAAAGTTTGCCAGACATCCTTCTAATATGGAAGTATATGTAGGTATACTATAAAGTCTTGTTTTTATTTGTGTAGATATGTTAAAATTACGCAAATCCTTTATGATTTCAGTTAATTGTAAATATGAGTTATATCCCATTAAATAATAATTAAATATATCCTCATTAACTGATAATTCCGAATTATAATTCAAATATAAATCTTCTAACAAGTCAATGGATTCCTTAAGTACATTTTTATTCCAATAGTAACATGGATCAGTATATAATATTTTATGATAAATATAAGTCATTTCATATGAAATATTGTATATTTCACTTGATATATTCTTCTGTATATCCTCAAGTAATAGATCATAATCATATTCCAAATAGTATTTATATTTGCAGTATTCCTTAACCTGCATCACAAATCACTCCTTATCACTCTATTCCCATCTTTAGATACATTTTAAAATTTTTTACTAATTCCAATTCCAATAAAAATGTTAATTGTATTTATAATAATTAATAAAATAAAAACTTTAAAGAAAATATAAATTATAAATTTTTATTTCAGTTCTTTTTTAATAAAACAAATAACCTATAAAGAGTTAATCTTTAATAGACATTACCATTTTTTCTAACTGATTGATTGTTCCTTGTTTATCGTCTAAAAAATAAAACTTAAGACCTTTTATTTTAGTATTATTTATCTCCTCATCAATAACTAGGTTATCCTCGTTATCATTTAAATAAAGTAACAGATCTTCTTTCCATTTCTCACCTAAATATCTATCTTCACCTTTTGGTTCTATAAATACTTGAATATAGTACTCATCATTCACAATTAAAAGAATGAAATCTGGCTGAAATCCTGAGTAGTATATATTATCTGGATTCTCTTGAAATTGATGGAGTTTTAACTGTTCTCCTTTTGGAGATTCTCTGTGCATATTTTCATCCATTCTTATTAGATATACATCTTCATACTCAACTTTTAAATCTTGGACTAAATTTAATACTCTATCAACCAATTGTTTTTCTGTTCTGTTAAGAACTGAGTTTTTATAAACGTAACTCTCATGAATAAAATCATAGTTACTAACCTTTTGTGGAAGAAATGCATTTTTAGTATCATATTTAGGTACTCGTTTTCGATAGTTAGTTATATATTCTTTAATTGGATATCCAGTAAATTCATTTGTCCCTCTTTTACTTGAATATCCTCTTCTTATCTGGTGTTCTACTTCTTTAAGATATAATTCAATAGCTCCAAGTTTATCTTTCGGGTTTAAGTCTTCTTGATTAACTCCAGCTGCTACCCTAATAAAAAATCTTCTTCCTCCATCTATATTCAGCCATTTTTCTCCAAGAAATTCCTCCATAGAATTAAGTTGTGGAACAAATCTTTTTAATTCTTTAAAATGATAAAAACTATTTCTAGCAAAAGCTTTTGTCCAAAATCTTTTATCAAACTTTAATTCTATATCATGAAGCTGAGCTGATAAATCTCCTTCAACACCTTCTGAATATACAAATTCCTCTATAATATTAATCCAGTTAATACTTATATCTGATTTATTGTCAATTCCATATTTTTCTAGGCTATCATAAAAAGAATCTGATATATCGACCACATCATTATAATAAATTTTACCCTCTTTATAAAGTTTTGTTCTCTTAAATGAAGGTTTTACCTCTATATCAATTAAAGGGTTTTTACCATCTATTTCTGTTGGAAGATCCATATCATCAAGAGAACTAATTAGATTTTTAAGATATTGTGGCTCGTTTATTGTATGATAATGAAGAGTTTCTGTTAACAGGCTTGGTATATTATAATCTGAAAATCTTCTTTTATAACTTGCCTTTCCTTTTAGTTTAAATGGGTTGTATCTTGCTCCCCTTCCAATAAGTTGTGCTTCACTATTTGTTTGAGTTTTTGTTCCACTAGTCTTTACAGGGTCAGAAATTCTAACTATATCATAAAGATTTAAAACATCCCAACCTTCTGTAAGTTTTGCAACTGCAAAAACTACTCTATATAAATTATCAGGCGACTCCAAGCTGTTTAAAGCCTCATACTGACCTCTTTCAAGCATAGCTGATCTATCAGTGTCATTTGCATTGATAATCCTGTTTGGTGAGAATTCTCTTTTAATATCACTTATTATTTCACTTAATCTATCTTTATTTTCTTCATAATATTTATAAGCTAACTCTAATGTCTGAATTTCATCATTACTATCACCCTTAGAAGCAATTCTTCTTTGACTTTTAATAAAATTAATCACACTACTTACACTTAGATTTTTTATTAGTTTGTTGAATTTCTCTTCTGCATCATTAGAATCATCAATTTTTTGTGACTTAAACATCACAACAGGCTTGATTCTAGTTCCCAAGCTCTCTAAGGCATACCTTCTTCTATATTCACTAAGCAATACAACATTTAGCATATTTTTTTCATCATTGTTTGCAGATTGAATACGCTTTATATTTTTAGAGTATCCATCTGCCATAAATTTGCTTAAGTCATATTGATAAATAACTTTATCTTTATACTTTTTATAGATATTTTTATTTTCCAAGTGCTAATGCTAAACTAAAAGTGTACCAGTTATAGCAGCCTGCTAAACAAAAAGTGTACCACCTCAACACAAAAACCCTATACAATGAAGATTGTCAAAAAATCGTTGTATTGGGGGAAATAAAGG
>DUVE01000082.1 GCA_012841205.1 Mollicutes bacterium | reverse complement strand
TCAAATCTAGGAGGAATAAGATATGGATGATTCAAAAAAATGTGAATTAATTATTGTTGTTGTTAAAAAAGGTTTTTCTGAGAAGGTTATAAAGGCTGCTCAATCGGCTGGCGCTAAAGGAAGTACTATAATTAAAGGACGAGGATCTAGTGTTCATGAAACGAATAAAATTCTTGGTGTACCCATTGAACCAGAAAAAGAGATAATCTTAATTGTGGTTTTAAGAAAAGATGTAGATGCAATTCTTAAAGAAATAATCGATAAAGCAGATTTGAATAAACCGGGTGTAGGTGTAGGTTTTGTTCTTGATGTGGAAAGAACAATTGGCTTATATGATAATAATGATTAATATGCAAAACAAAAACTCTTTGTAAGAGTTTTTTTTGTTATAAAGGGTTATTTGCAACATAGAATTTAAAATAAAAAGGGGCATAATAATGAATATAAGTACCAATAATATTGTTATAGCTTTTGTTTTGTCTATGATTGCAGGTTTGTCTACGGCCTTAGGAGGTTCGATTGGCTTATTTGCTAAAAAAAGCAATACCAAGTTTTTATCTGTCATGCTTGGTTTTTCAGCTGGGGTAATGATTTTTATTTCATTTATAGAGATACTTGATGAATCGATGAAACTACTTATTCTGTCATTTGATAAAAAGTCAGGAAGCCTGTTAGCGCTTATTTGCTTTTTTTCTGGTATGTTGTTGGTTCATGTAATAAATAGGTTAATTCCTAATGATATATATAGTAAAAATAAAGAAGGTAAGAGAAACCTCATGAGAACAGGTATCCTTACTGCTGTTGTTGTTGCTATTCACAACTTTCCTGAAGGAATAGCATCTTTTATTACATCACTTAGATCCCTTTCCTTAGCTATTCCAACTGTTTTAGCTATAGCACTTCATAATATTCCCGAAGGAATAGCCGTATCAGTTCCTATTTATCATGCGACAGGAAGTAGGGAGAGGGCATTTTTATATTCATTACTATCAGGAATAGCAGAACCACTTGGTGCATTAGTTGGATATATAATACTAATTCCATTTATGAATGATGTAGTATTTGGGATATTGTATGCCCTAATAGCAGGAATAATGGTATTTATATCCTTTGATCAACTTATTCCAACCTCAAACGAATATGGCAAACATTCTCTATCGATTATTGGTTTAATTACTGGAATGGTTTTTATGGGATTTAGTTTGTGGCTATTTATATAATAATTAAAAAATTGTTATAGGACGGTATTGTTTGTGAAATTCCTAGTATAATTATTATTGTAATTATAATGTTATTAGTGGAGGTTTATATGCTAAGTGAAGAACAACAAATAAGAAAAAGTGCAAATGTATTAAAGGCAGCCAGATATTTTTTGAAATATGGTGGGAGTATGGTAGAGGTTGCTAAAGCCCTTAATATGTCTAGTTCTAGTGTTCAAAGATACTTAAATGATGAACAAACAATTAAAGAATACTTAGGAGAAGAATGTTTTAATGAAATACAAGGAAAACTTCTTAAAAATAAAAAAGAAGGTCTTGTTAGGGGTGGTAAAAATTCTACCCAAAATAATGAATTTACTAAAGATGAGTTAGGTAGATTTACTGGTTCAAGAAAAAAATAAAGTATCTTTATAATTATATAAAAAGTATTTTTTAGTATGTAAAGCAACAAACAAATTATGCTGATTGATTGCTTTTTCATACTGTTTCTATTATGATAAAAATGGTGATATAGATGAATGGAAATATATTTAAAGCTTATGATATTCGCGGTATATACGAAAAGGAATTAACAGATGATTTAGCATATTATATTGGTATGGCGTACGGAAAACACATAAAAGAATTATCTAAGGATACTGTTTTAATAGGTTACGATAATCGTCCTTCTTCGATACCACTTTATGATAATCTTGTAAAAGGAATTATAAAAACTGGTATAAATGTAGTAAGTATAGGCCTTGCAACAACACCAATGCTATATTATGCAAGAGTTTTTTTAAAAATCCCGTCTTCCATAATTATTACTGCAAGTCATAGCCCTTCTATATATAATGGATTTAAATTTTCTTTTGATGAATCAGGTTTTGCTTATGGAGAACATATAGCTGCTTTTAGGGAAGAAGTAAAAGAAATGATGAAAAGCCCTTTCGCAAGTGATAAATTAGGAAGTGTTACTTCATACGATATTAAAAAACCATATTTAGAAATGCTTAATAGTAAAATTGAATTAGGTAATAGAAAAATTAAAGTTGTAGTTGATTGTGGGAATGGAACAGCATCTATTGTTGCAGAAGAAGCATTCAAAAATGCTTTATGTGAGGTTATTCCACTATATTGTGAATCTGATCCTAATTTTCCAAATCATCACCCTGATCCTGCTGTTGAAGCTAATATGGAAGATTTAAAAGAAATGGTAGTTAAGGAAAACGCTGATTTAGGAATTGCATTTGATGGTGATGCTGATCGTGTAGGTGTAGTAGATGAATTAGGTAATATGATATATGCTGATTATGTACTAGGTGTTTTAGCAAGGGAACTATTTACTAAAACTGATGACAAAAGACTATTATTAGATATCAAGTGTTCTAAGGCAATTGAAGATGATGTAGTTAGAAACGGTGGAAGTGTTACCTATACAAGAACAGGACATTCATATGGAAAAAAGGCTTTGAATGAAGGAAACTTCTTATTAGGTGGCGAATTATCTGGTCACATATATATGAAGGATGAATTTTTTGGTCACGATGATGGTATTTATGTTGGCCTTCGTTTAGTAAGATTACTATCTAATACAGATAAACCATTTTCTGCTTTACTAGAGGGGTTTAATAAATATGCCTCAACACCGGAGATAAAAGTAAAAGCATCTGATGATGTAAAGTTTAAAATCATTGATGAGGTAATTTCATACACTAAAGATAAGAACTATAAACTTTTAACATTAGATGGTGTAAGAGTATTATTTGAAGATGGTTGGGCCTTAGTTAGGGCCTCTAATACAGGACCTAATATAACAATGAGGTTTGAAGCTAAAACAGAAGATAGAGTTAAAGAAATTAAAGAAGAATTTGAAACAGTTCTATTTGATATAATGAAAAAATATGATCTATAAAATTGCTATAAAAGCAATTTTTTTTATGAGTAAATAACTTGTGCTTGCCTATCAAATATGATAATATATATCTAGAATAGAGGGGATTACTATGAATCAACCTGTTTTTGATATGGAACTTGGAAAAGCACAAGAAAAAGCAATAATTAAAGGTAAGTATTATCGTATTACAGTACTTACTGATAGACTTGTGCGTTTTGAATATAACAAAAATGGTCACTTTGAAGATAGACCAACACAACTTGTTTTGAATCGTTTTTTTGAAGTGCCTGTTATGACCTTAAAAGAAGATCAAAATTATCTTGAACTTACTACTAAATATTTTAAAATAGAATATACCAAAGAAAAACCATTCGGTGGTAGCAAATTGATTCCTGGTGGAAATCTTAGAGTTACTCTTTTAAATGTTTCAGCTGAAAAAATATGGTATGTTAATCATCCTGAAGTTCGTAATTATGGTTCTTCTAATGTTTTGCTTGAGGCTTTAGAAAGTAAAATAAAATTAGAAAAAGGTTTATATTCTGATGATGGCTTTGTAAGTATTGATGATTCTTCTAGCTATGTTATTGAAGCTGACGGTAGTGTTGTACCAAGAAGCGAAGAGAGTATTGATATTTATCTTTTTGCATATAACAAAGATTTTGGGCTATGTTTAAAAGATTATTTTGATTTAACAGGAAGACCACCATTGTTACCCAGATATGCTTTAGGAAATTGGTGGAGTAAAAACTATAGTTATAAAGAAGAAGAAATTATTAAATTATTAAATAAATTTGATCGTAATGAAATTCCTATTTCTGTTTTATTATTAGATAAGGATTGGCATATTCGTAACATAGATGGAAAAACCAATCTAACAACTGGCTTTAATTTCAATAAAGAACTTATTCCATCACCAGTGGATTTTGTAAGTAAAATTCATTCGTTAGGAGTTAGAGTTGGACTTAATGTAGATCCAACACAAGGTATTATGCCTCATGAAGAGGCATATGTTAAAGCGGCTTCTTATATGGAACAACCCGATAATAAAACAATACCTTTTAATGTATATAACGCTAAGTTTAGAGCTGTGTATTTCAATCTACTTATACATCCGTTAGAAAATATTGGTATCGACTTTTTTTGGAATGATTATTATAACAAAAAAGATGATGTATCACTTTGGTTACTTAATCATTATCATTTCTTTGATGCTGGTAGGAATGACTCTAAAAGATCTATGTTGATGGGACGAAATGCAATAAAAGGCGGACACCGTTATGGAGTTTTATATTCGGGTCGTACTAAAGTAAGTTGGAATACAATAAAATTACTACCGTCATTTAACTCATCTTCATCTAATATTGGACTTTCATGGTGGAGTCATGATATTGGAGGATTTCATACAGGAATAGAAGATAAGGAATTATATTTAAGATATGTTCAATTAGGAACTTTTAGTCCTATTTTTAGAATTCATGTTGATAAAGGAAAATACTATAAAAGGGAACCATGGCGTTGGGATGTTCAAACATATCAAATAATAAAAGATTACATGCGCCTTCGTCACCGTCTTATCCCGTACTTATATAATGAGGCTTATAAATATCATAAAGTTGGAACTCCGCTCATTCAACCACTTTATTATAGAACACCAAAGTTATATGATGAACCACTATATAAAAATGAATATTATTTAGGTTCTGAATTATTAGTGTCACCTCTTACTTATAAAAAAGATCCTGTTATGGATCGTGTTGTTCACAAATTTTATTTACCATTTGGAACTTGGTATGATTTTAAAACAGGTAAGAAGTTTCCGGGTGAAAGAAGCTACGTATCGTTTTTTAGAGATCAAGATTATCCTGTTTTTGCTAAATCAGGTTCTATTATTCCTTTATCTAACGATGTATCAAATAATACAGCAGCACCTAAAAATATGGAAATACATATATTCCCAGGTAGGAGTAATACATATAACTTATATGAAGATGATGGTGTAACTAATTTATATAAACAAGGATATTATATTCTAACCTCAATTGATTACAACTATCAATCAAATAATTACACAGTTATCATTAGGGCTCTTGAGGGTAAAAGTGGAATTATTCCAAAGGAGAGAAATTATAAGATTAGATTTAGAAATACCAAAAAGGCTGAAGATGTAGTTGCTTATGTTAATAACACGCCAGTAGCAACCAACAATTATGTTGATGAAAATGATTTTATAGTAGAAGTAAATAATGTATCAACTATTGGACAGTTATCTATCAATTGTAAAGGAAAGGCAATCGAAATTGATGCAGTTCGTTTAATAAATGAAGATATAGATGGTATTATAAGCGACTTACCAATTGAAACAAAACTTAAGGATGAGATAGCCGAAATATTATTTGGAGAATTAACCATCAAGAGAAAACGAATCGAAATTAAAAAATTAAATAAGAAAAAACTTGAGAAGAAATTTATAAGAATGTTTATTAGACTTCTTGAGTATATTGAGCAGATATAAGATTAATTTTATATCTGCTTTTTCTTTCAAAAGAAGAAAAGATAATGTATAATTTAAGTATGGATGTGATATTATGGAAATCTTATTTAAAACAATTTTATATTTAATTTTGATTTATTCAATTTTTAAGATTGTTTTTGCTTTTTCTAAAAGAAGAAGAAAGAAAGATTTATATAAAATGATAGAGATTTCTTTTTTAGAAAAGCATTTTAAGGTTGATGTTAGGAAAATTAAAATAGAGAGACTTTTAAATATTATTGCAATGAGTAATGCTATTGTTTTTACAACAGTGTTAATGAGTACAATGTTCATTGATATATTAATCATTAGGGAATTAGTTAGCTTCATTTTACTGTTTCCAACTATATATTTGGTCTATTATTTTGTATCAAAGTATTTAAAGAAAAAGGTTATAAAAAAATGAAAAAGATTATAATTGTTATTATGTGTATGACTTTGGTGGGGTGTGCCGGCAATGTTGGTAATGAACAGATTGAAGAATATAATAGTTTTGTTAGGGAAGCTACTTCATTAAAAGAAGAAACTAGTTCTATTCCTTTTGATATTAATGTATATTATGAACAATTAGTGGATGAAATAGTATATCGTATTATTATTGACAATCCTAAAGAACAAATAATGAATATAAAAGCAGTTGCTACCCACAACTATGAAACAGAGGATATATATCCTTCCGTAGGTATTTTTGAAGAGAACCTTCACCTTGATCCAAACAAGGTTGATTTAGAAAAAAATTATGTAAAAGGAATAATTTTGACGGGTTATATAGACTATGATGGTGATTTAGATAATTTTGATGTTGAAATAAAATTATTAATCGAATATAATAATACCGCTGGAAAAAACAGGAAAGTTTATTATAAATATCAAAAGTAGACAATTGTTGCATGTTTTATCATTTATTATCTTTATAGGTGATATTCATGAAAGTGAAAATATTTGATGAAAACCACGAAAAAGATTTAGAAAAAAATATAAATGATTTTTTAAGTACTTTAGAAGGTGAAGTAATCGATATTAAGTTCCAGGTGGGAGTTAGTATCTTTGCTGAGGAACAAGTATTTTGTTTTTCTGCAATGATAGTATATGAAGGAGGTAAATCATGAACTTAAATTATATGAACGAAATAAGGAAAATAGAAAAAGCTATTCAAATGATAGACAATCAAACAGATGGAAAACAAATAGGATTAAGAAGTAATTTGGTTGCAGTACTTGAAAATTTAAAACTCACAGCATCATATATGGCTGATTATATCAATGGTAGTATAAATGTTGATACTATAGAAATGATAAATCAATCAAAGGATAATTACTATAAAGAGGGAGACTTAAAAGAATATCTTAATAATTTACGGGATCTAATGAGGATTGAAAGAATTGCTCTAATTTGTCGTAACCAAACTCCAGATGAAAAAGCTTATTTTTTAAAAGAGTACTACAAATATATTGATGAAAATGAACAAAAACCAAAAGTGTTATAAAACTTTTGGTTTTATTATTTTTAACATGAGTCGAAAAATGTTGAATAAGGTGTTATTAAGTGATGTGATATAAATAGGATAGATTACAATGTGTAAACTTTCGACATGAATATATTGGAGGATTTATGAAAAAAGCAAATACAAAAATGAAGGGTTTTACAATTGTTGAACTAATAGGAATAATTGTAATTTTAGGCCTTCTTTTAGCAATGGCAGTACCAACAATAGGAAATGTTATAAGTAATAGTTATATGAAAGCTTATGAGATTGATTTAAAATCAATGGAGGATGGGGCTAAATCATACGTTTTAAAAAAGAACATAAAGCTAGAACCTGGTGAAAATCGCCAAATACAAATTTACGAGTTAGTAGATGAGGCATTAATTGACCCTATTCTTGATCCAAGAACTAAAGAAGAATGTACAGGACATG
>DUVE01000081.1 GCA_012841205.1 Mollicutes bacterium | reverse complement strand
TTTTTCTTCTGATGTACATAATTCATCTACTGCTAAAACATTATTAGTTTTGAATACAAACAAAATTGCTATGCATAAAAACATAATTATCTTTTTCATCTCGAGCATCTCCCTTACTAGTATTCCACTATAATAATTATAACATGTAATTCTTTAATTTCAATCACATTAATTATTTTTTTATATAATTTACATACTTTTTGAAAGTATAATGATGCTTTATTTATTTGTTTATTGCATTAAAATTAAAAGATTGGACAAATCCAATCTTTTATCTTGAAACAAACTTAGAAGCCTCTGTTAATATATTGTTTTTTATTTGCTCTAATCTTTTCGATCCTAATGCAAGTTCTGCACGATATTGTAACAATTGGGCAAAATTTTGATTTTTATATTCTTTTGCTCTTAATTCTCTTGCTCTTTTACTGTTTCCATAAGCCTCTCTTGTTCTGCCTATTTCTAATGTACCAGTTACAAAAAGAGGATTAGTTTGAACATGTTCTTCTTTAATTCTATCTAAATCATAATATACCACCAACGGAATTTCTTCTTTGTTTTTATTTACAAAAACCATTCTTCCGTATTTTGTACTAAATTTCATGCCCATTGCAACTGAATTTGCATAATCGGTAAGACTTCCACCGACACCATCTGCTCCACTATATGGTTCACCAAATATTGAATAAGTAATTACTCCTCTATCACTTAACAATGCATTTATCTGCTTAGCATACTGTTTATACCTTTCCCTATTTTCTTTTGAATCCCATCCCTTGTTTGGATAAATACCGCCACCTTGTTGATGATAATCTAATATACTGTGAGAATAGGGTACAAGTTCATCTAACCACTTCATTACAGCTCTTGTTTCAGGTTCACTACCTAATGTGTAACCACCAAAAAAAGTATTAGGCTTATCCGAAAATTTCACATTCTTTGTTGCTCCTACTGCTAATTGACCGGCATTAACAGATGGAAAATTTCTGTTTAAATCAACATCATTAACGTTGGTTTTTTGTGGATAACCATCAATGCTATGTGCGGATGTCCCATTAATAATAGCTTCTCGTACATCTGGATTAACTAGAGGAACAGAACAAAATATAGTGTTTTCTAATAACGCTTTTATATACGAATCTGTTTGAGATTGTCTTAACAAATCGTTTAATTGTTTTAGGATAAAATCGCATCCCGCTGATTCTCTTCCATGAATTTGACCGGTAGTTAAAATAATCTTTTTACTCGAAATGTTTTCGCTAACTGCCATTTGGCCATTAATGATTTTTATGTCGTTTTCAAAATCAATATTTATAGCATATATATTTCTTCCTTCTACTGATTTGCCTATAGTATATAAATTAACACCATCATATTTTGCAAGATTAAATAGCACATTTTCTATATCTTTATAATTATATGATTTGGTAAGGTCAATTTCCATATCAACAGGTTCCCCTTCAGTAATTACCTGATTCCATTCCTGAGTTAAATAATCATTATAATCTTTTAAAGTCATTCCATCAATAGTAAATTTCCCGTATTTTGAAATGTCTTCTTCAAAACTAGAAACTGTATTTGTTTCTTCCTTTTCACCAATGATCGAAACTATTATTTTTTGTCCTTCTTCAATTAAATAATTATCTAGATTATTTAACTTTTTTAATTCAAGTGCAGTCATGTTGTTTTTTGTTGCAATCGAACTGAAAGTATCTTCTTTTACTACTTTATAATATATAGCATTAGGGTTATATTCTTCTTCCTCTTGTTTGATTTCTTCATGTTTATCTATTTCTTTTTTAATAAAATTTTCAATCAGATCTGGTGCTTTAACAACTAATTTACCAGAACTGATATCAATCTCTAACTCTGATGTTTCTAAATCTATTTCTTTTAAAATAAGTTCTTCTAATTCGGCACTATAAGATGTTTTGGGATTATTATTAACGTTTTGTCCCTTTTTAAACGGAGAACATGGTGATAAAAAGACTGACGATGTTATTATAAAAAAAAGCCCCATCTTTCGAACATCTTTTCTTTCTAATTTAAATTTTCTTTTCCTATTGTCATTTTTAATCATAAAATCGCCCCACTTACTAATTTTAGTATATTAGAATCTTAACAAATGTCAACATTTAAAGTCTTCTTTTTTGTCAACAATGTAAATGATTTTTTAGTTATTACCATATACTAATCGCTCTTTGGCTAAATTAACGTAGAAATAATTGTATTATAGTACCTTTTATGATATATTTTTATTCAGAAGTAGGTGATTATGTGAAAAAGAAAAGAACAATATTAATATTATCTTTATTTCTACTGTTTGCGCTATTTATAGTTCTTACAAATTATAATAGAAGTGGTAGTCTAAAAGAAATATCATATCTCGAACTTAAGAATATGGTTGAATTAAAAGATGATTTTATTTTATATATAAGTAATAAGTATTGTACATACTGTAAAGTTTTCGAACCAAAGTTAAATGCTGTTGCTAAACAATATAAATTATCCATTTATAAAGTTGATACAGCAACTTTTACAAGCGATGAAAACAATGAGTTTAAAGACCTTGTTGGCAGTGTTGGTACACCGACTGTTGTATTTATATATGATGGTGTTGAAAGTGGCACAAACAATCGAATAAGTGGTAATGTTAGTGTTGATAAAATAACAGAGCGATTGAAAGCTAATGAATATATAAAAGACTAAGAAAATTCTTAGTCTTTTTTTAAATAATCTTTTCCTTTAAAAGGTTCTTCTTTAAGTAATTTATTATAGTTTTGTTGTCTTAATACTTCGTATACCATTATAGCTGCACAATTAGATAAAT
>DUVE01000080.1 GCA_012841205.1 Mollicutes bacterium | reverse complement strand
TAATAGTTCTTCACAATTATACATATTTAGGAACTCTCGAATTACAATTTGTTTGGATTTACTTTTACTATTACTCATCTTGATCACATCAGGTTTATTATCCTCATTTAATATGTATGAATGCTTCTGATTAATAATGATTTCTTTAGTATTTGTCATAATAAATTCACCTCTTCTATAGTATGTAAGAAGAGGTGATAAAAGTTTTGCTAAAAAAGCATTTCTACACAAATATTTTTATTAATTTTTATTTAGAGGGAAGATAAACATTTATTTTTCTTTATTTTTTATATTCACATAAAATTCTTTCATATCATTTAGTCGTGAACACCCTATATTTTCTTTTAAAGCAGCATTAGTATCCAGGCAAATTTTCTTGTGTCCGAAGTATATTTTATTTTCGTCACACCTTTTTTTTCTTCTTTGCCCTACTTTTTGGTAGTTTATTATTTTTCTCTAATAGCCATTTATCATACAAATAACATGGTAAAATTAAATAGTAAATAAAAACTGTGCACAAGTATTTGCACACAGTTCATTACTTATAAAAAATGTTCCATAGATTTTTCAAAACCATCATAATACTACCAGACAAACAGATTATATTAATTATCCATGAATCTATAAACGGTAGCACAATCGATAAAAAAAGTCCAATAAGTGTTATGAATAATCCTATTATGCTTAAATTATTTTTTATTATTTTCAAAATATTTTTCATAATCTTCATAACACTCTCCTAATAATTATTTTTCTACTGGATATAAATAGTATGAAAGATTAAGTTAATAATAAAAGACTGTATACAAATATTCTTGTGCACAGTCTTGCATTAATTACATTACATGTAATATACTTTATTTCTTAATTCTTACTATGATAACTATTTGACCATTTTGGCCCGTAGATCATTTTTTATCATCTAATTACGTCCGTATTGTTTACATAAATTTTCGCAGGTTATTCCAAACTCTTTCCAGTTAATATCACTTTGGAAATAACTTTGCGGTTATATATTCTCATTCATGGCACAGCATGTTTTAAACCATGTACATTGACGGCAGGCCATTTCGGTGGTTATAACCTTTTCGCCATCCCATAAGTAATTATATAAATCAGATAAGTTATTAGCGTCATCAATTCCTAGATGCTTTATTAGAGTGTCAAATTGGTTTTTAATTATATCTTTTCCACTAATACACAATCCTGCTATTTCGCCTTCGTTCTGAGTTATAATAGCCTCTTTCCCTTTGTAAGATAATTTTACTGGTATGCACCATCCAAGATTTCCGCCATCTTTTTTCATTACATCTCTATACTTCATAATTTCCATCTTTTCCGCACTTAATGTGCTAAATTTTAGTTTTGCCTATCGTCGCTTTTCAAAGTATTCCCCCATATGGCAGTTTAAACAAACTCCACTTTCCCAATTTTTAATTCCATCGTCACTCCAACAACAATCTTTGCATTGTTCTATTTTATCCATTAAAGCACCACAGTAGGGGCAATAGTTCGTTAATTCTCTTTTGTTTGTACCATTACCTTTTCTATATCTCGCATATGGTGCCCCTAACCCACAATGACTACATGCAGGTATATCATCGTACATACATTTCCATGCTGCGTGTATTCCGTTATTCGGCATCGGCATAGTATTCTTCCTTTCCTAAATCTTAATATTTTAGTTTTGCTAATTATCAAACTGCTCATTTCTATTCCACTTGATGCCATCCTATGATTTCGTGCAATTGCATTGCCGTCAATATCAATGCATATATGACATGAGATATCATCAAAACACCCGTTGGAGCAAAATCCGAAACCAGTTTAAACTTCATATAAGACCACCTAACCCTATGTGGACATTTATCATAAATACACATATTAGGAGCTCAAAAACCTTTGGTTCCAATTTACACTTATCC
>DUVE01000079.1 GCA_012841205.1 Mollicutes bacterium | reverse complement strand
TTGATCTAGAAAAAGATATGTTTCACGATCCAGGTTATATAAGAGTAGAAAATGCAAGAATCAGATGTTGGAAGTCAGGTGGGCATGGCTCTCAAACATTTCTGCAGGTAGTAGAAAATTCATGTAACCCTGGCTTTGTTGAATTAGGACAACGTCTTGGTAAAGAGACGTTATATAAATATATAAACAACTTTGGTTTTGGTACAAAAACCGGTATTGATTTAAATGGTGAAGGAACTGGTATTCTTTTTAAATTAGAGAAAGTAGGTCCTGTTGAACTTGCAACAACTGCTTTTGGTCAAGGTGTATCTGTTACTCCAATACAACAAATAACAGCTGTTAGTGCCGCTATAAATGGAGGATATCTATATCAACCATATATTGTTAAGCGTTTACTTGAACCAGAAACTAATAGTGTTATTCAAGATAATAATAAAAAATTAGTAAGACAAGTAATCGATGAGGAAACAAGTAAGAAAGTAAGGTATGCACTTGAAAGTGTTGTATCTAACGGAACAGGTCGTAATGCTTATATTGAAGGTTATAGAGTAGGAGGCAAAACAGGAACTGCTCAAAAAGTAAGTAACGGAAGATATATGGTAGGAAATTATATAGTATCCTTTATAGGTTTTTTGCCTGCTGATAATCCAGAAGTTGTTGTTTATGTAGCAATTGATTATCCAAAGGGGGTAACCCAATATGGCGGAACTGTTGCAGCCCCTATTGCTAAAGCTATAATGCTAGATGCAATTGATGCTCTAAATATTCAAAGAAGAGAAGATGGTAGTGAAATGAGATATAATTGGTATGATAAAAAATATTATACGGTACCAGATGTTATTGGAATGGAGAAAAAAGATGCTATTAAAGAACTTAAAAAGTTTCAGATTGAGTATAGTGGTAGTGGTAAAAGGGTATTAGATCAATCTCCAGTAGGTGGAACAAGAATATATGAAGGTGAAAAAGTAAGATTGTTTTTAAGTGACCAAGATTAATGTAAACAAGATGTAAGTAGCTTATTATTTACAACCTATTTACGTCAATTATTTTAATATATAGTATAATAAATTTACAATTATAATTTATATAGATATGTTTTTACATTGATAAGATAATAAAATAATTTTAAAATATGAAAATATATAGTATAATTGTTTACGGGGTTAGTCGTGATGAAGTAATAGAGATGGTATTAAAGATACCAAATAATTAAAATATACGAGGTGATACCATGTTAATACTAGCTAAGGCAGTTTTAGCTCTAATGATTGGTTTTTTATTATCGACTTTTATTGGATTGGTTTTAATTCCAGTATTAAAAAGGATAAGAGCAGGACAAAGAATAAGTGTTTATTTAAATAGTCATAAGAAAAAAGAAGGAACACCTACAATGGGTGGATTAATCTTTATATTATCAACACTTATTACTATTGTCGTTTTATTTGCTATGGGCAAATTAGACTTTAGTTATAACTTATTAATTGTTGTCTTTGTTTTTGTAAGTTATGCCCTTATTGGTTTTATAGATGATTATATAAGTTTAAAACACAATCACAATGTAGGTTTAACTGGAATTCAAAAATTATTACTACAAATAATTGTTGCATTAGTTTTCTTCTTTCTTTATATGAAAGGGGGAGGAGATCCTACACTTGAAATATACACCCTAAATATTAAAATTGACATGGGATGGTTATATGGGGTTTTCATTTTGTTTGTACTAGTAGGTGGGTCTAATGCTGCTAATCTAACTGATGGTTTAGATGGTTTGTCAGCAGGTCTATCAGCTATTGCTTTCTTAACTTTTGGACTTATAGCTTGGGGTGCAGACTGGACAGAAGGATATCAAGAAATAGCAATTCTTTGTTTTGTACTAGTAGGTTCTCTTTTAGGGTTCTTAATATATAATTCATATCCAGCTAAAGTATTTATGGGGGACACTGGTTCACTTGCTTTAGGTGCTACATTAGCAACAATTGCTATCTTAACGGATCATGAACTTACTTTAATAGTAGTTGCAGGTGTTTTTGTAATAGAAACTATTTCAGTGATTATTCAAATTATTTCAGTTAAGTTATTTAATAAAAGAGTTTTCTTGATGACACCACTTCATCATCATTTTGAAAAATTAGGATGGTCTGAATCCGATATAGTAAAATTATTTTGGGTAGTAGGATTTATTTTAGGAATGGCAGGTATTGCCTTTGGAGTGTGGATATAGTGAAAAAATTTGATTTATTACTTTTTATATCTGTTATATGCATTTGTATATTAGGTGTAATTATGATTTATTCATCATCGTGCATATGGGCCGAATACAAGTTTGATGACCCACTTAAATATTTCAAAGCACAAAGTTTATTCTTTACAATAGGTTTAATATTAATGATTGTAACATCAAAAATTCCATATAAATACTATAAAGATAAAGCAAACATCATACTAGGCGTTTGCTTTTTTCTTTTAGTGCTTGTCCTAATTCCTGGTATAGGTACTATTAGAAATGGAAGCCGTAGTTGGTTTGGTATTGGTAGTCTTGGTATTCAACCAAGTGAATTCGTAAAACTAGGACTTATTATATTTGTATCAAAGTATCTAGCAAAGAATAGGAAGGAACTTAGAAATATAAAGAGTGGTGTTTTTCCTATTTTAGCTATTACAATTTTAGTATTTGGGGTCATAATGTTACAACCAGACTTTGGTACTGGTGTTATCATTGTTATGGTAGTAATAGGAATGCTTTTTGTATCAGGGGTTAAAATATCTTTCTTTACTAAAATAGGTTTTTTAGGACTTGGAGGAATGGTTGGCTTAATTGCTGTTGCGCCATATCGTATACAGCGTATATTATCTTTTATAGATCCGTGGCAAGATCCATTAGGTAGTGGATTTCAAACTATTCAATCACTATTTTCAATAGGCCCTGGTGGTCTACTTGGGATGGGACTGGGTAATTCTATTCAAAAGCATTTCTACTTACCAGAACCACAAACTGATTTTATTTTTGCTATCATCACAGAAGAATTGGGGTTTGTTGGAGCATTACTTGTATGTGGACTTTTACTATGTATTATAATAAGAGGATTTAAGATATCTTTAGATACTAGTGATTTATTTGGTAAATATCTAGCGTTTGGTATAACATTTCAAATAGCTTTTCAGTCTCTTTTAAATTTAATGGTAGTAGTTGGAATAGTACCTGTTACAGGTGTAACATTACCATTTTTAAGTTACGGTGGTTCATCACTTCTAATTACGATGATTGGAATAGGAGTACTTTTAAATATAAGTAGATACCAAGAAGAAAGATTGAAATAACTATGGCATTAACTATTTAAATATGTTAAAAATTTAATAGAGAGTATATGCTTTCAGCAGCTATAAGCTAAGTAAAAAAGGCAATGAAGTAAAATCGGAGTAAGCAGACAAAAGAATGATATAAAAGGTTATAACAATATGTGGTAGTATGAAATACTCGAAGGAAATGATGGAAATATCAAAAAAATTGGAACTCGAAGATAATTATACTGTAATTCAATGTATATATAATATTGATGTCAATAAAGATAAAGAAATAGATGTTGCTATACTTGATAGAATTCATAGAAAGAAAATTGACATAAGTGATGCTATTTATGTTGTAAATATTGATGGCTACATTGGAAGTGCTACCAGAAACGAAATTAGATATGCTACTTTAACAGGTAAAGATGTTATATATCACGAACCAGTATAGGAAATATTATGAAATAAGCAAGTTGTGAATT
>DUVE01000012.1 GCA_012841205.1 Mollicutes bacterium | reverse complement strand
GGTTTAGCATATAAAAACTCAATTGTTTTATCACCTTCTTCACTACTAAGTGATTTAGTACCTAAAACCATCCCATATATAGAAAGACCTATAATTATAAATTGAAATACATAACTATAATATTCCATAAATACTGAAAAATCAGGTATTTCAGTTAAACCAAAGGTTTCTAAAAAACCAGCTGGTAACATATCTAACTTACCTTCTAATAATTCACTAAAACCTGCATCTTTCATACTAGGAAAAAAGGCTAAATATAAAAATAAAATAGCGGATAATACAACAGCCCAAATAATACTACCTTTTAAATTTTTCTTTGATTCTAATTTTAACAGATTCATATTATCCCCTACTTCCATAATATTCAATAAAACTATCTTCTAGTGTAAGAGGTAAAATTGCAATATCAGAAATATTATATTTGCTAAGTTCTTCTAACAAAACATTAATATCTCCATCGTATCTAAATTGTAATTCATTGTTAGCAAAAGACATATCACTTATACCATTAAGTTTTAACTTTATTTTTTTATAAGTTGTAATAACTACTTTCTTAATTGAACCTTTATTAACTTTTGAGACATCTTTTATATCTACGATTTTTCCTTCTTTAATAATTGCCACTCTATCACAATGTTTTTCAACTTCAGCTAAATTATGACTCGATAAAAATATAGTCATATCTTTTTCTTCTTTAAGCATTTCAAAAACTTTCTTTTGCATTAAAGGGTCTAATCCATTCGTAGGTTCATCTAAAATTAGTAGTTTTGGATGATGTAATAATGCTTGAATAATTGATACTTTTTTCTTATTTCCAAAAGACAATTCATTAATCTTCCTGTTTTTATCTAATTCAAATTTATTGCATAAATAATCAATTCTAATTTTATCAACATCACTATGAAACGAGGCTGCAAAATTAAGTAAATCTATTACTTTCATATGATCATAATAATTAACTTCAGCAGGTACATAGCCAATTTCACTCTTAATTACAGAACTATTAGTTATAACATCTAGTCCAAATATTTTAATTTCACCACTTGTTGGAAACAAAAAATTTAACATTGTCCTAATAGTAGTAGATTTTCCAGCCCCATTAGGTCCTATAAAGCCAAACGTCTCCCCTTCATACACTTCTAAATCAACTTTAGTAACACCACGAGCTTTACCATAGTTCTTACATAGATTTTTAATTTCTATAATTATTTTTTCACTCTTTTTCATATGCCACCCCTTCTGCCCATATTGGAATGTTTTCAAAAGTCATTATTTCATCTTTTACTGGATGTTTAAATGATATTTCAGTAGCCCATAGATGTATTTGAATTCCAACCTTATCTTTTCCATATCTTTGATCACCATATATAGGATGTCCAATATTAGATAGTTGAACTCTAATTTGATGATGACGTCCCGTATGTAAGGTGATTTTAAGAAGGGATAAATCTGTTTTTTTATTATAATTTATTACATCGTATTCTAATATAGATTTTTTTCCAGTACCTTCTGGTACTACTTTTGAAGTATTAGTCTTGGTATCTTTTAATAAATAGTCTTCTAAAGTATCACTATCTTTTAAAAGTTTTCCATGAACTAATGCTAGATAAGTTTTATTAAATTCACCTTTACGAATTAAATCACTTAGTCTAGATGCTGCTTTTGATGTTTTGGCAAAAACCATTACTCCACCAACAGGCCTGTCAAGTCTATGAACTAAACCTAAATAAACATTACCTGGTTTTTTATATTTTTGTTTTAAATAATCCTTAATAATAGTTAACATATCAGGATCTTTACTAATGTCTTCTTGAACTGGAATATTAGGTTCCTTTATAACAACAATAATGTGATTATCTTCATATAAAATATTACTATTCATTACTTTCCCATCTTCCATAAATACCACAAGGTAATACTAATTTAGAATCTCTCATAGGAAGACCTATTTCCCCACTAGTAATAAATCCAGTATGATTATTTGATATTGTAATATTTAAAATGTCTTCTAATACCATCGGTGATAACCCTGTAGTGTATGAATTAATTAAAAAGAATAATGGATTATCGCTTAAAAGATTACTACATAATGATACTAAATTAAAAAGATTATTACTTACTTTCCAAACCTCTCCATTAGCGCCTCTTCCATATGATGGTGGATCCATTATAATAGCATCATACTTATTACCACGTCTTATTTCACGTTCTACAAATTTAATAGCATCATCAACTATAAACCTTACCGGTTTATCACCTAGATTAGATGATGCCATATTTTCCTTAGCCCAGTCTACCATTCCTTTTGATGAATCAACATGAGTTACATGCGCACCTGCAGATGTACAAGCAACGGTTGCACCTCCAGTATAAGCAAATAAATTTAATACTTTTATAGGGCGATTCGATCTTCTAATTTTATCTATCATATAATCCCAATTAACAGCCTGCTCAGGAAATATTCCGGTATGCTTAAAGCCCATTAATTTTATATTAAAGGTTAAATGCTTATATCTTATAAGCCATCTTTCTTTAAGGTTTGAATTACGCTCCCAATAACCACCACCCTTATCACTTCTATGGTATATGGCATCATATTTTATATTATTGAAATTAGAACTATTCCAAATAATTTGAGGATCAGGACGTCTTAAAATATAATCGCCCCATTTTTCAATTTTTTCCCCATTCGACATATCGATAATTTCATAATCTTTCCAATCAAGTGCAATCTTCATTAATATTCCCCACAATCTAAAAAGATTATATCATTTTTTTCATACTTTATCTATGTTTTAAACATAAGAAAACTGTTGACAAATTGATTCGCCAACAGTTAAAATTAGTTATTACAAGCTATTTGATTATATTTTTTTAATGTGTTCAACTATTGATTTTTGATTTTTTTCAATTTCTTCGATTCCATCTAAGTAAGCACTACAGATATCAATAGTATAACTAGAAACTTTCTTTTTTCCACTATTTATAACACTTAAAGCTAAATTATATAATTCACGACTATAAATACCCTTACTTCCAGCATAACAAATATTGCTTGGGTCAAAGTAAACTGCTTCAACAAATGTTTCAATACTAACATAGTTATAAATCTTTTTAAAAAGAGTTGGGTCACCTTTAAAAGCAATTTCACATAAATGTTTACTTGGCTCTCTTATGTATTCTATATAAGATGGATATTTTTTAATAATAGATATTAAAACATCCATCTTTATACGTATTGTTATTATAAAGATAACAATACGTAAGTAAAAATCGACTTTATAAGCATAATAATATTACAGAAGGAGATAAATTTATGAATATTAAAAAATTACTTATATTAAGACTTTTTTTCATATTTGTGCTTAGCTTTGTAACTCACAATATCTACGAATGGATTCCATCTTTTACAACATCTGTTTTTTTTCCTGTAAACGAAAGCATATGGGAACATCAAAAAATGATATTTACAACAACTTTAATCTGGGGAATAATTGAATATATAATTTTAAAAAGAAATAAAATGAATTATAAAAATGTTATATCTAGCGTTTACTTATCAGCTATTTTCAATATAATAATTTTCCTAATTATATATACACCCATTTATATAATCTTTGGTCACAACTTAATTATTACATTAATAATCTATTTTATAACTATTGCTCTAGCTTCTTTAGTTGAATATGTAGTTTTAAGCAAAGAAAAACATTTAACAAAATTAAATGTTTTCGCAATTATTATAATATTATTCATCTATATACTTTTTGGTATATTAACTTACTATCCATTAAAGATTGAATCTTTATTTTATGATAGAAGACATGGTGTATATGGTTTAGAATAATCCTTTTATTTTACCTTTGTTATCTATATCCATGAAAATAGCAGCTGGTTCTTTTGGTAATCCTGGCATTGTCATAATGTTTCCAGCTATAACAACTATAAATCCTGCCCCTGATGATAATTTAATGTCTCTTATATTTATTTCAAAACCGCTGGGTCTTCCTATGAGTTTTTCATCATCTGATAGCGAATATTGTGTCTTAGCAATACATACAGGCAGTTTATCAAATCCTTCTTTGGTAAGTTTCTTTATAGTAGCACTTGCTTCCTTACTATATTTAACACTTGATGCTCCATATATATTTTTAGCAACACACTCTATTTTCTCTTTTATAGAAAGATCATCTTCATATAATAATTTAAAATTAGATCCTTCGTTATCTAGTTTTTTTATAACAGATTTTGCAAGATCAATTCCACCATCACTACCTTTTAGAAACACATCACAAAATTCAGCTGTTACATTAATCTTGCTGCACATTTCTTTTAATAATTCTATTTCTTCTTTACTGTCATCATCAAAATGATTAATAGCAACTAATATAGGCATGCCATAGCTTTTAACATTTTCAATATGTTTTTCTAAATTAACAAAACCATTAGCTAGAGCTATAGTATTAGGAGTACTAAGATCATCCTTAGATGCCCCACCATGTAATTTTAAGGCTCTAATAGTTGCTACAATAACAACTAAATCAGGTTTAATATTACCTATACGACATTTCAAATCAAAGAACTTCTCGGCACCTAAATCAGCTCCAAAACCTGCTTCTGTCACAACATAATCTCCTAATTTTAAAGCTGTTCTAGTAGCTATTATACTATTACATCCATGAGCTATATTAGCAAAAGGTCCACCGTGGATCAAAGTTGGTGTTCCTTCCAAAGTTTGAACAAGATTTGGTTTAATAGCATCTTTTAATAGTAATGTCATAGCGCCCTCTGCTTTTAAATCACTTGCAGTAACACGTTTCTTATCATAAGTATAACCAATTGTAATATTACCAAGACGTTTTCTTAAATCATCTAAATCAGTTGCTAAGCAAAGAATTGCCATGACTTCTGATGCTACTGTTATATCAAAACCATCTTCCCTAGGAACCCCATTTTTAGGTCCTCCTAAACCAATTACAGTATTTCTAAGAGCTCTATCATTTAAATCAACTACTCGTTTGAAAGTAATGGTTCTTGGATCAATATTTAAAGGATTTCCTTGAAAAATACTATTATCAATCATTGCAGAAAGTAAATTATTAGCAGAAGTTAAAGCATGAAAGTCACCAGTAAAATGAAGATTAATATCTTCCATCGGTACAACCTGAGCATATCCTCCCCCACAAGCACCACCTTTTATACCAAAACAAGGCCCAAGTGATGGTTCTCTAAGACACAATACTGTTTTTTTATCAATTTTATTTAAGGAATCTGCAAGACCAACACTAACAGTACTCTTACCTTCACCTGCCTTTGTTGGATTAATTGATGTTACTAAAATAAGCTTACCATCTCTATTACGTTCTAGTTCCTTAATTTTTTCACTAGTAATTTTAGCTTTGTATTTACCATACAATTCTAAATCATTTAGGGAAAACCCTATTTTATTTGCAATATCTATAATATCCTCTTTTTCTTTCGATTGAGCTATTTCAATATCACTTGGTATTTTCATATTATCGCCTCCAGTTAACTATATTAAAAGTATAACATATTTACCTATAATATTTCATATTATTTATTATTTCTTTCATTATAAGAAATAATACAACCACAATATTTTTGTCTATATAATTTTAGTTCTTTAGCAATCTTCTGACCTTCTCTAAAACCATCTCTAAAGTCTTCATAATAAAATAGTATATTATATTTTTTACTATACATTTCGCATAGTTCTTTAATTAAATCATGCTTTTGATAAGGACTTACTAATAATGTTGTAGTAAAAGCATCATAACCATTTTCAAAAGCATATTTAGCTACTTTCTCAAACCTAATGCTATAACACATTCTACATCTATCATATTCTAAGCCTTTGTAATTTAACCACTTATCTTCCATATAATCATCAATATATTTAACATCTAAATTAACAAGTTTTGAAAATTGTTTTACTGTATTAAGCCTCATTTCATATTCATCTATAGGATGTATATTTGGATTATAAAATAAGCCTGTTATTTCTATATCTTTACTCCTAAGTAGCTGCAAGGGATAAGTAGAACATGGTGCGCAACACATATGCATTAATAACTTCATAATAACACTTCCTTTTAACAACTAAATTTTATTCTAAATTAGAAAAAAAAACAAGGTTAATTAGTTACCTTGATACTTTTCTTCTTTATTTCAGCTGTTATCCAAATTATAAAAGGGATTATAAATTGAAAGGGAATAGAATAAATAACTACATATTTATCTTTGAACTCTTCCATTTCAAATATTGATTGGTAAACAATTATAGAAAGCATTAGAATTATTAAACCAACAGGTACAATAATATCTTTGTAATTCTTTATATTAAATAATTTAGACATACCTTTTGTCGCTGCTATTAAACAAATAGCTGTTTTAGTTATTACAGCAAAAAGAAGATTTATGGTTATTACCCCTTCAATTCTACTAAAGAAATCCCCCACTTCAATAATGCGTGCTGCTGTATATGATGAAAAAAATGAATATTCCATCAACGGAAAACCTATGGTAAGCAAATTTCGCATTTGTATTGTTATTAACATTATGCTAGATAACAAAAGGCCATACATAAATATTTTGTATGAATTAGTTCCTTTTTTAAAAAAACTGGCAAGTGGTAGTATAGTTATTAATTCAGCATACGGAAATACATACATTTTTACTGCTCCTTTTAAAATGGTTTTTGGGCTATGTTCAAATATGGGTAGCAGATGATTAATATCTATATTTCCAATGGAAAAAATAAACGTTAAAACAACAACAATAACTATTGTTATACTAATAACTATTCCCCATTTACCTAAAACAGAGATATTACTTCTTCCTAAATAGATTACAACAAGCATCATAAGCGCCATTATCAATACTTTAGGTGTTTTAGGAAGAGTCGTAACAGAAATAAACTGGAAAAAATTTTGTAATACTAATCCACCAAGAAAAAGATAATACCATATCATTATTGCTATTAATACTTTTCCTGCTTTTTTTCCAAATAACATTTCAATAATATCAAACAATCCCTTACCAGGATATAACATAAGCAATCTTGCATACATAAGTAATAGTGGAACTGAAAAAATAGTTGCTATTAAAAGTGACATCCAACTATCTTGATGAGCATCAAATCCCACTCCAATAACTACACTAGTTCCAAAAACAAATAACAAGATAAGTGAAATTATTTGTTTTGAAGATATCATTTCTTTCATATTCTTATCTCCTTTTTACATCACAATACACTATCAATAATAAACTTGATTAATAAAGCTGGACTAGGTACATAAATACTCATACTATCTAACATTATTACAATGAATGTAATAATAAGTGTACTTAAATAAAACCATTTTTCTTTTTTCATTCTTTTTTTAACTAGCGGTATAAAATCGAATACAACAATAAAAAAATATAAAATTAGTACTATTACTATTTTCATTTGATCACCTTATTTCACTAATGCTGCATTAGTTATCATCACCTTAGAGTTTACTTTAATATCAGAATTTATAAATAACTCATCAAAATCTCCCCTAATTTTACTCCATAACCTATGATCCCTTTTATATATGATATTACCGAAATCAAAAACATCAGTTTTAAATTCTTTTTTTGTTTTGTTAACAAGATCAATTAACTTATTTTTTATTCTTTCTTCTGAAGCTTTTTTAATTTTATCAACCTCATTTAATTTTAAAGGAGAGTCTCTCATACTAATATTATCTAAATATAATTCAGTATTAGCATCTATATAAAATGTGAATTTACCATCTTTATAATCAAACGATACTAAAGTATCATTTTTCCGTATTTCAACTACAGTGTTTCCAAAATCTTTCTCCTTCATATTAAGGTTTATTATTCCACCTTCAATACAATTTGTTATAAATAAGTAAGCTTTAGCTTCAGTCGGAGTTAAGGAACCTATAATTTTATCTTTATTAAATAAAGATATACCATCTGATTCTATAATAGTTTCTTCATTGTTTTTAACTGTTTTAAATAATGGTAAGACAACGTTAGAACCTTTAGATTTTAAAGTGTTAAATACTTCATATAACAAGACATTTTTAGTAGAGCCTACTGACTTATTATCACTTTTTATGATGCGTTCCATCTCAAATGAAACAACAGGATCTGTTACTCCATCAGTATTAAGTAATTCCTTAGCTGTTGCCTCATTAGATATAACTATATTCATAGTTTCTCTAACTTCAATGTCTCTTATAAAGGAGTCTATTATCAAGGAAAGTCCATCTCTTTTGATAATATCTTTACTTATTATCAAAACTTTAGAATGTCCATAATATAATCTGTTTTTAATCTTTCTCTCAAGATTTCTTATAGCATCCATTATTGTCTTTCCAGTAGATTCAACTATTGTGGTTTTAATCGGATCTTCTTTTGTTGATTTAGATATATCAATTATCTCAAATGAAAGCAAATAAGAATTATCATCTTCTCCAATATCTATTGCAGTACCAGCAACAATAGTAATTTCATCTAAGCCTCTGTAATCAAAGCAACCTGTTAATAATATAGTTAAACATATAATAATACATAGCTTAATTTTCTCTTTTATACTTCATCACCTTGCTTTCATACGAGTTTTATTGTTAGTAATTAATGATGGTCTTCTCTTCATTTTATACCATGGCAATCTTATAAATATATCTTTAATTTTTTGAACTTTAAATATTCCTGTAAAAGATAATTGAGGTGTATTTAAAGATGTAAGATTTAAAATATGAATTAAGAATAATGAATATCCAATAAAAAAACCAAAGAGTCCAAGGTTGGACGCTAAAAAGAGTAGTGAAAAACGAATCATTATAGTAGCTGGATTTATCTTGGGTGTTAAAAGACTTGTTATTCCCGTAAAAGATACCACTATAACCATTGGAGCTGCAATAAGCTTTGCTTCTACTGCTGATTGTCCTATTACTAATGCTCCAACAATACTTAATGCTTGAGCAATACTATTAGGCATTCTAGCCCCCGCCTCTTTTAATAAATCAAAAACAATTAACAATATAAAAATTTCCAATGCAGCAGGTAATGGGACAGATTGCCTCTCAAAAGCTATACTAATAAATAAAGGTGTTGGCATCATCTCTTGATGAAATGCTACAATCGCTATATAAAAAGCAGGTACTGATATTGAAAAAATAAATCCCATTATACGAAGTATTCTAGCAAAAGAAGTATAAAAGGGATCCATATAATAGTCTTCACCACTTTGAAAGTTCTCAATAAAAAGATATGGAAGTGTTAGGGCAACAGGTGAACCATCTACTAGTATAGCCATACGTCCTTCCAAAATTTTACCAACAACCACATCCGGTCTTTCAGTATAACCCACCGTTCTAAAAGGAGTTCGACGTTTATCACTTGTTAATTCTGTTATATAGTTACTGTCAATTATTGCATCTATATCAATTTTTTTTAATCGTTTATTTAATTCATTCAACTTTGCTTTATCTACAATACTATCCATATAACAAATACATACTTTTGTCTTGCTCTT
>DUVE01000078.1 GCA_012841205.1 Mollicutes bacterium | reverse complement strand
GGAGGTAATTTCACTTCTTCTAATATTGGTAATGCTACTATTTACGGAAGTACTTTTAATGGCGGTGGTGCTGGTGCTTTAGATATAAGTGAATCATCCGATATTGGTGAACATGGTTTTCCAGGTGGTGGAGCTACGGATGTTAGGATAGCAAGTGGTATGTGGAATAATACATCGTCCCTTAGATCAAGAATAATGGTTGCAGCAGGAGGAGGAGGCGGTGGCTGGTCTGGTAATGGCTCTGGAGATCAATATTATGCTGGCGGTGGTGGTTCTGGTGGTACTTTAAGTGGTATTGGAGCACCAACAGCAACAACTTCAACACCGGGTACTCAAACAAATGGTTCTGCTTTTGGTATAGGTGGTAATGGGATATTTGGTTCTGGTGGTAATAATAATGGAACTGGTGGCGGAGGAGGAGGCTACTATGGTGGTGAAAAAGGATTGTCTTTTCGCAAACCAAATTCAAGTGGTTCCGGTGGTTCGTCCTTCATTTCAGGCCATGCAGGTTGTAATGCTATTAATGCATCAGGAGCTCATACCGGTCAACCTAATCATTATTCCGGTTATGTCTTTACTAATACTCAAATGATAGCTGGTAATGAGTTGATGCCAAACCCAATGGGTGGTGTTCAAACAGGTCATTTAGGAAATGGCTTTGCTAGAATAACCTACTTGCCATAATGCTTAAAATAATTTATAATATATTTAATCTTTGATGGAGAATAGTAACAAATAATGGTTGATAGAGACTTAGTGGGTGGTGAAAACTAAGAACCTAGAGTTTGCGAATCTACTCTTGAGAGAAATGAAAACATTTCCGGTTAAAACCGTTATATTAATTAAGATACACTTTTGTGTAAATAGGATGGCACCACGAGATCATCGTTCCTATAGATGATTTAAGGGTGCTTTTTTAGAGGTGTAAGATGATAAAATATCAGAAAATATACGAAGAAAACAAAATATTAGATGGCATATTTAATAAAGACTATCCTCAAATGAGTGAGGAGATATTTAAAAAAAATATTCTTGAGTTATTAGTTGAAATTGGTGAATTAGCAAACGAAACAAGATGTTTTAAATACTGGTCGAGTAAGGAATCCAGTGAAAAAGAAGTAGTAATTGAAGAATATGCTGATTGTTTACTTATGGTTTTTGCTTTTTGTAATTTTTTAAATGTTTCATTAGATGAAAACTTTGAAGAACCACCTTCAAATAATTTAATTGATCAATTCATATATTTATATGAGATATGTTCTAAAATTGAGGCAAACTATAATAAAGAATATATTAAAAAAATATTATCTAATTTCATCTATTTAGGTAAATTACTTAATTTTTCAGATAAAGATATAATAGATGGATGTATAAATAAAATAAATAAAAATAAAGTTAGATTATCTACTAACTATTAATAAGAGGAGGAATTAAAATGATAGATATTAATGTAATTAGAAATAATCCTGATATTGTTCGTGAAAATATCAAAAAGAAATTTCAGGATACTAAATTAGAATTAGTTGATGAGGTAATTGAATTAGATATTAAAAATCGTAAACTTAAAATGGAAGCGGATGGACTTAGACAAAAACGTAATGAAAATAGTGATAAAATAGGTCTTTTGTATAGAGAAGGAAAACAGGAAGACGCAGAAGTTTTAAAAGAAGAAGTAAAAGAGATAAACGATAAATTAATTGATATGGAAAAAGAAGAAGTTGAGTTATCAACCAAAATAAAAGAGATTATGTATAAAATCCCTAATTTTATTGATGATTCAGTACCTCTTGGTAAAGATGATGCAGAAAATGTTGAAATAGAAAAGTTTGGTGAACCAGTAGTACCTGATTATGAAATACCATATCATGCAGATATTATAAATAATTTAAGTGGTCTTGATAAGGATAGTTCTGGAAGGACTAGTGGTAGTGGTTTTTATTATCTTATGGGTAATATTGCAAGACTACACTCAGCAATGCTTTCTTATGCAAGAGATTTTATGATTAATAATGGATTTACTTACTGTATTCCACCTTTCATGATTAGAAGTGATGTTGTAAGTGGGGTTATGAGTTTTGAAGAAATGAATAATATGATGTATAAAATAGAGGGTGAAGATTTATTTTTAATTGGAACTAGTGAACATTCGATGATTGGTAAATTTAAAGATCAAGCTATCAATGAAAATGAACTGCCTTTAATGCTTACTTCTTATTCTCCTTGCTTTAGAAAAGAAGTGGGCGCTCATGGTATTGAAGAACGTGGAATCTATAGAGTTCATCAATTCGAGAAACAAGAAATGGTAGTTATATGCAAGATGGAAGATGCAATGGATTGGTATAATAAAATGTGGAAATTTACTGTTGATTTCTTTAGAAGTTTAGATGTTCCTGTTAGAACATTAGAGTGCTGTAGTGGTGATTTAGCTGATCTAAAGGTTAAATCTTGTGATATAGAAGCTTGGAGTCCTAGACAACAAAAATACTTTGAAGTAGGTTCTTGTTCAACTCTAGGTGATGCCCAAGCTAGAAGATTAAATATCAAAGCTAAAGGAGAAGGTGGCAATTATTTAGTAGCAACCTTAAATAATACTGTCTTAGCATCTCCTCGTGGATTAATAGCATTGATTGAAAACAATTATAATGAAGATGGTAGTATTAATGTACCAGAAGTATTAAGACCTTATATGGGCGGACTTGAAATAATTAAACAGTAGTTTATAACATAGTCTTAATAAGGAAGTGAAGTAATGAAGAAGAAAAAAAATAATATAATTTTTTGGTTTTTGTCCATTTTATATCTAGAAATGGTCTTAAGACTTACGCTCTTTGATAATTTTTTAAACATAAATATTATTAATTTGATTCTTTTTTTAATACCAATTGTTTTAATTCTGCATCTAATTTCCTCTATATTTAATAAAAAAATGAGTAGGTTTATAAGCTTAATTATGATAGCTTTTTTAACTCTTGTTTTTATAGCTCAAATAATATATTACAAAATATATTTGTCAGTATTTTCTATATATTCAATAGGTAGTGGAACGGGTCAGGTTTTAGAATTTATGAGTACTATCATTATGGTACTAAAAGAAAATATTATACCAATTCTTTTTATGTTAATTCCATTAGCTATATTTATTATATTTTCAAAAAGTATTGTTGTTAGTAGCAAAAGAAATCCTAGAAATATTGTTTTAACGTTAATTTTTATTCTACTATTTCAAGGAGTCGCTATAGGATCATTATTTATTAAAAAGAATGAAAACTATTCAGCTAAACAATTATATTATGATACACATTCACCAACATTATCGGTAAATAAACTTGGATTACTTACAACAATGAGAATTGATTTTAAAAGATTAATGTTTGGTTTTGAGGAAGAAAGTAAATTTGTAGATAATTTAGATCCTGCGGATGATGATGAAGATAATATAGAAGAACCAAAGGAATACAATAAAATAGATATCGATTTTGATAAACTTATTTCAAAAGAAAATGACAAATCAATTAAAGATATGCACGAATATTTTAAAAGAGCAGAAGCTACTTCAAAAAACCAATATACTGGTATGTTTAAGGGTAAGAATTTAATTGTTTTCTTAGCTGAGGCTTTTTATCCAATAGCTATTGATAAAGAGTTAACACCCACTTTATATAAATTATCTAACGAAGGTTTTATATTTAAAAACTTTTATACACCAATATACCCTGTAAGTACATCTGATGGGGAATACATAACGGTTACCTCATTGTTACCAAAGGAAGGGGTTTGGAGTGCATCTCGCTCTTCAACTAACTATTTTCCTTTTGTGCTTGGTAATAGTTTTAAAAAAATAGGATATAAAACAACTGCATATCATAATCATTCAGCAACATATTATGATAGAGATAAATCGCATCCTAATTTCGGTTATGATTTTTACGCTTGCAAGCGCGGACTTAATATAAATTGTAAGATATGGCCTGAAAGTGATTTAGAAATGATCGATGCTACTTATAAATCATATATAGAAAATGATCCTTTCTTAACTTATTATGTAACTGTAAGTGGACATCTAAATTATACAAAATCAGGCAATATGATGGCTTATAAGAATTGGTCTTATGTTAAAAATATGAATTATTCAGATCCTGTTAAGGCTTATATGGCGTGCCATATTGAACTTGAAAAAGCGTTGTCTAATCTAATAAAATATTTGACTATAGAGGGTAAATTAGAAGATACTGTTATAGCTATTAGTTCTGATCATTATCCTTATGGTCTTACTTTAGATCAAATAAATGAGAAATCAAGCTATGTTAAAGATGATAATTTTGAAAAGCACCGAAATAGTTTTATCTTATGGAATAGTGAGATGAAACCAGTTAAAATTGATAAGATAGGTAGTAGTTTAGATGTGTTACCAACTTTATTAAACTTATTTGGTATTGAATATGACTCAAGATTGTTAATGGGAACCGATTTATTATCTGATTCAGATCCATTAGTAATTTATTCTAATCGTAGTTTTATAACCGATAAGGGAAGATATAATTCTATAACAGGTAAATTTCAAAAAGCTGATGGCGCAACAATATCGGATGATTATGTAAAACAAATAAATAATAAAATATATGATAAATTTTATCTATCGAGAAAGATACTTGAAACAGATTATTATAGAAAGGTATTTTCTAATTAAAAGATCAATTCTGATCTTTTTTTGATTATTGACAAAGTATTATTTTAAGCTATAAGTATATAATACTATTGAAAGGGGAGAATAAGATGAATTTAATTCCAAGAGATTTGTTTAATAATCTTTTAGATGATTTTTTTAATGTACCAGCATCTAAAAACAATATAATGAAAGTCGATATATTTGAAAAAGATAATCTATATAATATGGAAATAGAAATACCAGGCTTTAATAAAGAAAATATTATGGTCGATTACAAAGATGGGTATTTAACAATATCTGCTAAGAAGGATGAAGTAAAAGAAGATAAAGAATATATTAGAAAAGAAAGGTTTTACGGTGAATATCAAAGATCATTCTATGTAGGAGATATTGATGATACACAAATTAATGCTCAATTTAATGATGGATTACTTACCATAACATTCCCTAAACAAGATGATAATAATTCCCGCAATAAAAGGATAGAAATACAATAAAATGCTTTATTAAAAACCATTTTTATTTATTCTTATAGGACTATTTTTATATTCCATCTCAATTAATTTTGTTTTTTCACTTTCATCTAATATAGATGCATATACACAAGTAGTTCTAAACTCTAAGTCAAGCATCTTATCATTGTTTTTATTGAAATTTGTAACGAATGGTAAGTTTATCTGCTTCTTTATACTATTTAAATAAGTTTTTCCTTTTTCGCTAAACCCTAATATTCTAAGGTAGGTTATGTCTTTAAAAATATTAGCTTCTTCTTTTGTAAAATTACACATAATATGTGTTAACATTCTTCTTATTTTATTATAAGTATATCTTTTGGTTTTAATTTTCGATATTAATTCATTTAAAGATTTTGATGAGGTAATATATTTTTTTATTCTATTTTCTATACCTTCATCAACAGTTTGGAATTTATCTAATGAATCTATATTAGTTAATATTTGATATTTTAAAATATGAAAGTAATCATCAATGCTAAAAATATTATTATTATTTAATTTTTCATATGTTTCTTTTGGAACAGTATTTTTAATTTCTACATTGTTTTTAATTGCTTCTCTTATGCTAGTAGCACTTGTGATATCTTCATTAATATTGTTGTCATGATAATCGTTTGTCCTTTTAATTGTAATAGGTTCTATATCTGCATTTTGTTTTATAATTTCTTTAATATAAGATATACCTAGAATGTCATTTGGAGTATCAATTGATATATTGGTTAGAGTTTTCAGTGCCTTTGATTGCGCTGTTTTATAATTAATACCTTGATCTAAGTATTTTTTGATAAGGCTTTGATATTCTTTACTGTTTAACTGCAGTTTAGCAGTAGTAGTTAATTGGTTTGAATCATTTGATTCGCTTCCAAAAACTATTTTTGATATTTTCATCTCTTTTAATATCTGAATAGAACCTTTTGCAAAGAAATCAGCTGACTGCGTTGCGAATGGGTAAGGTAGTTCTATAACTATATCAGCGCCATGTTTTAAAACTATCTCTGCTTTATCCCACTTATTTATAATGCTTGTTTCGCCTCTTTGAGTAAAATTTCCACCTAAGACTACAACAATAACATCATCAGGAAACATTTCTTTAACTTTATTTAAATGATATAAATGTCCATTATGAAATGGATTATATTCAGCAATAATACCAACAGCTTTCATAAATTCACCTCTTTATTTATTATAACAATGTTTTGGTATCTTGTATATATTGATAAATTGTGATAATATTATAATGCTACAAGAAAGGGAATAAATATGAAAATTGATTTATCCGAAATAAAAAATAATGAGATAGTTATAGATAATGTTCTGACTCTTGATAAATCATATTATGATAATACTGAGATAAGATCATTAAGTCCTATTAAAGTTAGTGGTTCAATTTCATATAATGATGATATTTATACAATTGAATTAACCTTAAAAGGGGAGATGATATTACCTTGTGCTGTTTCATTAGAAGATGTAGTATATCCATTTGATATTGAAATATTAGAAACAATAGGTGAAGGAAACACCGAAAACGAAGATTATTTAGAAATAATCGATAATTCTATTGATATTATGCCAATAATATGGCAAAATATTGTAGTAGAGATTCCAATGAGAATCACTTGCCCTAAATGTGAAAACGTTAAAATGGAAGGTGAAGGTTGGAGACTTCTAAGTGAAGAGGAAAAAAAGATGGAGTCAGATCCTAGATTAGATAAGTTAAGAGATCTACTTGATGATTAGGAAGGAGTGAAGTATAGATGAAAATGAATATTCAATTATTTGCCGTTCCATTTAGAAAGGTAAGTAAAACTAGAAAAAGAATGCGTCGTACTCATTATAAAATAGAAGCTAATGGTACAATTAAGTGTCCTAAGTGTGGAGCTGAAATAAGAGCACATCGTGTATGTCCTGAATGTGGTTTTTATAAAGGTAAAAAGGCTGTTGGACAAGAAGAAAAAAGTGAATAAATATACCTGTTGGTATATTTTTTATTCATATAAATACAAAACTAAAAGCTCACAATTTGTGAGCTTTTTGAATGATGTTTAAAGATTAATTAATATGTTTTTACTTATTATTTATATAAATAAAAAAAACAAGTGTTAAACTTGTTTTCGTTACATAATTTGCATTGATGTTTGGTATGGAGATGTAAATTGTTGATTTTGAGGTTCAGACGTTTGGAATGTTCCTGGTCCACTTGAGAAAGGCTGTCCTTGTGGTGCAGACACAATACCAGGGAATGGTGTTTCTAGCCTACTTATTCTAGCGTCTAATCTTTTTACTTGTCTCTCAAGAGTAGATATTCTATTTTCTAATTGATTTATATTAGGCATCGCACCACCTTGAAAACCTGGTCCAAAACCTGGAGCCATTCCTGGATTCATTCCTGGAAACATTTGCCCCATTGGTCCCATCGGCTCGCCACCTGGAAAAAACATTTGATTGCGATCTTCTTTCATTAATTTTTCCTCCTTAAATACTTTTCAAAATACTATATGCTATTGTTCCGTTTTTGTTTAGGCTGTAGTATAATTAAATGGGTGATAAGTATGAGACTTAGAAAAGTTAAGAATGCAGATGATATTATTGCGTCTTCTCCTTATATTGTAGACGTTCCAAATAATTATGTTTCAAAATGGAATGAGGTCTTTGATAATAATAATCCTATATATATTGAAATTGGTATGGGAAAGGGTAAATTCATTATAGAAAATGCTATTAAATATCCCAATATTAATTTTATTGGTATTGAAAAATATAGTAGTGTTATGGCAAGAGCTGTTCAGAAGATGGAAGAACTAGAATTAGAAAATATTAAATTAATATGTGAGAACGCACTTAATTTAAATTCTATTTTTAAAAGAGAGATAGATACTATTTTCCTTAATTTTTCTGATCCATGGCCAAAAGATAGACATTCTAAGCGAAGACTTACCAGTGATATTTTTATGAATATATATGATGATTTATTTAAAGGTCAAAAGAATATTATTCTAAAAACAGATAATTATGGTTTGTATGAATATTCGCTATCTCAATTTAAGAAACATAATTATAATATTATAACAACTAAGTTTGATATAAATTCTATACCAGAAGGTAATATAATGACTGAATATGAGGAAAAGTTTTTAAATAATAATAATGTAATATACAAAATAGAAGCGATTAGAAAGTAGAGTGATTTTATGTCTTCTTTAAAGGAAATAGATATAATAAAACCAAAGATTAAGAGAGTGCTTGATGAGAATTTTGAAATGGATTTGTTACTAACAAATGATGGTTATTTATGTGATTTTAAAATAGTAGATGTAACCTTTGATATAGAAGATGAAAAAAGGTATAAATTTGATGGATGTTATTTTTATAATGTTGATTTTAGTGAGTCTTTTTTAGAGAAGGCTGAGATAATCGATTGTATCTTTGAAAAATGTGACTTATCAAATGCTAATCT
This sequence comes from Mollicutes bacterium, assembly GCA_012841205.1. Classification (GTDB taxonomy): domain Bacteria; phylum Bacillota_I; class Bacilli_A; order RF39; family UBA660; genus UBA5348. The sequence goes on along the minus strand of DUVE01000078.1, from coordinate 2,631 downwards.
ATCTAAAAGTAATATCTATCGGGTTATTTTTAAGAACAGTAAATTACTTGGGGTTGATTTTACTGATAGTGTTCATAAGAATGTATCTTTTGAAGATTCAATGATAAAATATGCTAACTTTGCATATTCTAACTTGAATTTGGTTAGTTTTAAGGATTGTGATATTCAAAACAGTTATTTAAATGATAGCAATGTTGATAAAGTAATATTTGATAATTGTAATTTGAATCTAACAGATTTTCATAATACTTCCTTAAAAAATATCGATTTGAGTAACAATAATATAGAGGATATAAAATTAGAGGGTAGTGAATTAAAAGGGGCTATTGTATCTCTTTCTCAAACAATGGATGTAGCTAGATTTTTAGGAATTGTAATAAAAGACAATTACTAGACATTTATACTTTACAACTTGAGAAATAATATTTTATATATTAACAAGAATATGTTATAATTAATTTAGAGTAGGTGTATATACATGAATAAAATTTTTGTATTATTACTCACTTCTTTAATGTTTTTAACAGGCTGTACAGTAGAAGAACAAAATATTAAAGATATAGATAAAATGATAAATACTATCTTAGGTAATAAACTTAATCTTTATAATCAAATATCAAATGGTTATAAGTATTATTTGCCAAGAGGTGTTAGAGTAATAGATAATAAAAATTATAATGAGAAATTGTATTCAAAAGGGAATACTTATTATTTATTTGTAGATATTGTAAGTTATCAATATAAAAGTGATTTTACATATGAACCAAATGATAAAGTTTATTTTTCTAAAAAATTGGATTATAATAAACAGAAGGGATATATAGAGATAAGTAAAAAGGACAAACTATATTTTGTAGAAATGATGTATAATTACGCAAAGATAGAAGCATTAGTCCCTAAGAATGATATTCCTGAAACAGTTATCAATGCTAGTTATATACTTGGTTCACTTGATTTTAATGAAAAGGTATTAAAAATACTTTTCGAAGAGGAAAATAATGATTTCCAAGAAAAACCATTTGAATTATTTAAACCAAGACGTAAGGAAGGTAATTTCTTAGATTATGACAAAGAATTTGGTCAATATGAAGAGGAAATTGATGAAGATTTGATAGTTCCTAATGAAGATCCACAAACACAGGGAACTATTGAAAATTTATTAGAATAAACGAGGAGGTCTTTATGAAATTTATTGATAAGATCAAAAATTATTTTTATGATGATGAAGAAGATGAAAATGATTTAAAACTAAAGGAAGTTAGAACGCCTGATGTTAATCAAGATGCAACCAATTCCAAAAGCGAAAATGAGAAAAATGTTTCAAGTGATGAAAAATTAGATGTTGTAAGCGAAAGGGAACTATTTAAGTCGGACCCATCCTTTAATTTTCCTATAATTTTTGATGAAGATGACTTTGAAGAAGAAAAAGCCAAAAAGGAAAGTATAAATGAACGTAAGTTTGAGCAAAATAAAGTAGTAGGAGGGCCTTCTAAGAAAGTTTTTACGCCTTCACTTAATATTTCTCCTGTTTATGGTGTGATATCTGATGACAAAAAGGATGCAGACTCAAAAAAGAAAGAGGATAATTTATTTAGTTTCTACGATGAGAAAAAGAAAGTAGATATTGATGATGTTCTTGGGAAAGTATATCCTCCAAGTAGAACAGAATTAAAAAGCGATAATTATCAAAAAATTGATATTGAACCTGTGGTGGAATCAGATTTATCTATAGATTTATTTGGTAATGATTCAAATTCAATTATCGAAGAACCAATAGCTAAAATAGATGAAAAACTTAAGTCAATTGATGAATTGTTAGAAGATACTGAGAGTGAAGATTTTTATTCATTAGTGGATAGTATGTATAAAGAAGAAGATAATGAGGGGGATTTAGAATAATGGATGAGCTATATATTTCATTACCAGTAGTTTTATATATACTTGGTATCGTATTATTGATTATTTTGATAGTATTAGGCATAAGATTACTTAGGATGATGACTAAAATAAATAACATCATTGATGATGTCGATGGTAAGGTTAAATCACTTAATGGTGTTTTTGAAATAATCGATGTTGCAACAGATAGGTTATCATTTGTAACCGATAAGGTTGTTGATGGTATTAGTAGTTTCTTTATGAAGCTATTTAAGAAAAAAGAAAGGGAGGAAAAAGTTGATGGGCAAAGGTAAAAAAGGTGGTAAGTTTCTTTTTGGAGCTGCTGTAGGTGCTGCGCTGGGTGTCTTATTCGCTCCGGCTAAAGGTAGTGAAACTAGAAAGGCATTAAAGCAGAAAATTGACAATTTAATAGATAAAGTTGAAGAAGTTGATTTAGAAGAAGTAAGAGTAATGTTCGACGAAAAAATAGATGCTATTAAAACAGAACTAGAGAATTTAGATAAAGAAAAAGTATTAAAAATTGCTAAAACTAAAGCGAAAGACATTAAAACTAAAGCAGAAGAGTTATTTGCTTTAGCAAAAGAAAAAGGAACTCCAATATTACAAGATGCAGCTCAAGAAGTGCTTGAAAAAGTAGTAGAAGCATCGAATGAAGTAATAACTAAATTAGAAGAAAAAAAGAAATAGTAAATCTATTTCTTTTTTTTACCAGAAGAATCTTCTTTGTGGTGG
>DUVE01000077.1 GCA_012841205.1 Mollicutes bacterium | reverse complement strand
TAAATTGTGAATATGGACTGGGGCCACTAGTTGGTTTTATAAAAAACGCGTTAACTTTAGTTCAAGTTTTTATACCAATAGCTTTGATTATATGGGGAACAATTGATTTAGGAAAAGCTGTTATAGCATCAGATGAAAAAGATATTAAATCAAATCAACAAATATTAGTAAAGAGAGCTATTTCGGCGTTATTAGTCTTTTTAGTAGCAACAATAGTATCAGTATTAATGGGGTTTGTTGGAAATGATGATTGGCAAACATGCTGGAAAGGCGCTAAAAAGTGCGAAAATCTTAATTTAATCACTGGAGAATGTGAAGATTAAATCTAAAAACATAAGCAAGTTAATTTACGTAACTTGCTTTTTTTATTATTATTAACAGTTCATCATAAATATCTTGATAATTAAAGCCGAAAATGATATGATGTTATGTGTAATAGATTATATAATTAACAATAATAAATTATTTTTGTATTTGCTATATATTAAAAGTGTTAGAAGGTGAAAAATCATATGATAGGAAATATTTTTAGATCTCTGTTTTTCTTTTTTGATACCATTATATATCAATTTATTGTGATATTATATGATTTTGTTATTCTTTTAGCAAAACAACAAGTAATTAGTTCGGAGGAAATAGAAAGTTTTGGAAAAAACATATATGCCTTATTAGCTATTTTTATGCTTTTTAGATTAGCGTTTGTTTTATTAAATGCTATAATCGATCCAGATAAATTGACTGGCGAAAAGGGATTTACTAAGATTATGACAAGGGTAATACAATCATTATTCTTGATAGTTTTAATTCCATTTGCTTTTGATTTTGCTTATGATTTACAAAATCAAATTATAGATAGAAATATAATGACTAGAGTAATTTTTGGCGGTGAAACTAAAGAAACTGATTCTGCCGGCAAGACCCTTGCTAAAACAACATTAGGTGCTTTTTATCGTTGCAATGATGCTTTTGAAGAGAACGGTTACTGTAGATACGGTCATAATGACTTAGTTAATGGTTTTAACGAGGCGTTTCCTGATGAAGGTACCAAAGGTTATAGTTTTACAACTTTAACTGACATTTTGAATAATAAGAAAAAGAGTGATGAAGGTCGTAAAGAATATATATATGAATATAATGCTGTTATTTCAACTATATGTGGAGGCTTTATTGTTTTTTTACTAATATCATTTACTGTTGATGTTGCGGTCAGAGCTGTTAAATTATCGTTTTTACAGCTTATTACACCTGTTGCTGTAATTGGTTACATTGAACCAGGTGGCGGAATCTTTAAGAAATGGTTGAAAATGGTTTTAACAACCTTCACAAATTTATTTATTAGATTATTAGCCCTTTCCTTTATAGCTTACATTATTTCAATTGTTGTTGATTTCGATGTAGTCCCTGCAAAAGACGGTGTTACGTTAAGTACCACTACCGTGGCATTTGTTCGTATATTCATAATAATTGGAACTTTAATATTTGCTAAAGAAGCTCCTAAAATGTTGTCAAATCTATTTGGTCTAGATGAAGGCTCACTTGGAAGTCTAAATCCGTTTAAGAAACTTGGTGCTGTTGGAGCAGTTGGTGCAGGCTTACTTGGAGCTGGTGCGGCAGTTGGCGCAAAAGCAATTGGTGGTGGAATTGGAGCTTTATCTGGCGGATTTGCTGCTAGATCAAGAGGTGGAAACTTTTTAGCAGGCGCTGGTCAAGGTATGTTAAAAGGCGCTGGTAATGTTAAAGTTGGTGCTGGTTACAAAGGCGGAATAAAAGGTATCGGAAAAAGTGTATTTGGTGGAACAATTGGAGCCTCAGGTAAAGGTGGACAATACGCCGCTTCTAGAGTTACAGGAAATGAGAATGAAAAAGTTGGTTTCCAAAAGTTTGTGGATAACAGAAAATCTGGCATGGCCAATAAAGCTGAAAGAATGCATGAAGAAACTAGTAATAAAAATGCTAAAGAGAGATACGAAAGTATAATGAAAAAACCTAACGAAATCTATAAGAACGACAATTATAAAGAGGCTGTTAACAATTATAAAAATAGCAAAAAAATGGCGACAGACTTTGAAAAAACTAGACAATATTGGTTGAATCAATATCAAAATAACCCGGACGGTGAGTACGAAGGGCAAGATGGACAAAAGCATTCTTATAGGGAAGCGTATGAAATTGCCAATAAAAATTATACTTCCGCTCAAAAAAATATCGAATATTACAAATCTAAACTTGAGAAAATGGATGAGAAGTATGAATATAGAGAAGATGCTAATACTAGACAATTCATAGACGATTATGAAAAGAGGGAAAAGTATTCCAAGGTCCAAAACTATGATAATATTGC
>DUVE01000076.1 GCA_012841205.1 Mollicutes bacterium | reverse complement strand
TCAAATATATTTTAGCATCTATACGAATTACTAGCAACTTTTAATCGTCAATAAAAGACTTTCTTTACATATCTAAATATAAATTGTCACCCTTTTGAAGCCTTACAGCGTATACCCCATCTTTTTCACAAGTAAAGATTAATTTATGTTCTTTTTGTTCATCCACTTCTTTAATAACTCCTTCAACATCTTCACCTTCATCAAGTACCACCACTTCTTTTGCGCCTTTTCTAGCAGGTATATTTCCTACTAATCCATTACTTGTCTTTATGTTATACCAAATATTTATATTATCTTCTACAATACCATATATATCGTATATATCCCCTTCGTCAACATCTCCAATTTTAGCTGATTCAAAAGAAGGATTTTCTTTAATATTGATTTTCTTAGCAATGATTTTAATTTGTTTTTTATTTTGTGATGTTGAATTTGCTTGAAAAACATATTTCACTTCCTTTATAAAATTGGCATATTGTCTTGGATCAACGTTATTATAATTTTCATCAAGTACTTCAAAATGAATATGGCTACCATAGGTCTCATCACTTATATCTTTTTTTGATAACACCAAACCAGTATTACCTTGTCTACCAATTACAGTATCTGAATTAACTATATCTCCAACATCCACTAACACTTCCGCCATATTACATATTCTAAAATATCTTTTTTTATCGCCTTCAAAACTTTCTAATTCAACTTGATTTCCATCCAATTCACTTTGATGATACCTTATATTTTTACCAGTAATAGAGACGCAATTAAAATATATACCATCCTTCCAAGTATCTTTATTTTTTTGAAATTCATTATAATCGATAGTATCTTCATGAGGAATGTATTTATTTACTACCTTAGTTACTTTAGCAGTACCTCTAATTCTTATATCCGATAAATGTTCTCCTTTATAATCTTCAGCAGATCCATGCGTCTTATAATCTTGAGTCACAAATCTATCATTACCTAATAGCAACATGTTATCAAACGCCCCTTCAATACTATGATATTCAACTATCTAAAAAAGGACATAAAAAAAACTATTCAATCGAATAGTTTTTTAATAATTATTTTTTTGCTTGTTCTAATGCTTTAGCTACTGCTCCAATATAAGTATCAGCAGTAATAGTAACCCCACTTACAGAATCTAACTCAGTTTCTTCTTCATTAGCCCATTTAACCCAGTCGATTCCTTGTTCTTCAACAACTTTCTTTTCAATTACTTCTACTTGTTCATACCATTCAGCGCCACCTTCGATAACACCTATATTAGCTGATGTTTCTTTCATACCATAATCATCACCTAATACCTTTTTTGTTGTAATTTCACCAGTTGATGTCAAATAAGTAGAATCGATAAAACATGATTTTATAAGACCATCTTTATCAACATATACCAAAGCAGTTGTAACATATTTAGAACCATAAGACTCATATTCAACTGACCCAGTATAAGTCCCTTCCTTATAATTACCAACTTTAGTACAGCCTGTTACCATTATTAGTACAAGCATCATTAATATACCAAATATCTTTTTCATATGTCCTCCTATTTTCTACATTATTATACAATATATTATTTAATATTTCAATCATTTCTTTTTATATTTACATTTGCCTTGATCAAATAATTGTAAAACTAATTGTTTATTAGAATTATTATTATTGTTATTGCCACACAAACTAGCAGCACGCTCATAATATTCAATTTTCCTGTTAGTATCATCAGATAAATATTTAAAACTAGTTTTATCAATCATCTGTAATCCTATCTTCAAATATATTTTATCCATTACAGAATCATACAAAGATGGAACATATTCTTTAGATGCACAATAACCTTCTTCAAGTATTCTATCAACCGATAGATTGCATATATCTTCCCCTAAACAATTTCTATATGAAACATAATAATCATAATCATAATTATTTATGAGTGGCGGAGCCATGAAATTTGGCATTATTTTTGGAATATTGAAGTTTTTATAAAGCAATTCTTCTTCAAACCATATATTAGAAAAAATCATATTATATTTTAGTAATAATAATTCTTTTTTAATTTTTAAATTATCTGCTTCTTCTAATTCTTGATCTAAATAAATTAAAAAGGAAATTCGTTTTGATCTATCAATCCATGTTTTTACCTCTATTTGTTCTTTATACATCTTAAACAATTGTTTATTTTGCTTGGATATCATTTTATTTTTTGAATCTAGAAATATTTCAAAAAAATCTCTTACATCCATTATATCGTAATCATAATAACTCATAATTCTCATCATATATAGATCAAACACTTCTTCATCCCATAAATATTGAAGTACTCTTGACAATTTATGAGGATTACTGAAATACGTATTTATCTTATTATCAAGTATTTGCGCAGCATCCTTTAATACAGATAAAAACTTTACATATTCTTCTGTATTTTTTTTACCTTCTAAATCTAAACTATATAGTTTGTTAACATAGATATTATGGATAGATGAGACTAATCTAGAAAGTGAGATTAGCTCTTTTCCAATTACATTTTCTTTCATTTTTATTCCCCCAATACGCCGAAGTTAATTTGATATTTTTTTATAATATTCTATTACTTTATTAGAAATCATACCAGTTATTATTCCTGTAGGTATAGATAATATAAGTAAATATGGCAAATAATAAATTAAGTTTGGTGCATTTAAAAATGAAATAGCAACTATAATCTGGCCTATGCTATGACTTATAGCACCAATTATACTTACACCAACAACTGATAATTTAGTAAAGCGATGTGTAATAGCCATTATAATAACACTGAAAATCGCTCCACCTAGACTAAAGAAGAAAGTAATATTAAATAAACCAGTTCTTAAAATACCTACCAATAGAACTCTCATAATAGATACAAAGATGGCATCTTTAAAACCATATATATATATTATAAAAAGAATAACAATATTAGCAAGACCTAGTTTAGCCCCCGGAATAATATTACCAAGAACTGGTATCACGCTTTCTATTATATTTAAAACAACCGAAGTCGCAAGTAACATTGATAAATGTGTTAATTTTCTAAGTTCCATCCCAATCACCTTACTACTGCATCTAATTCATCATTAGAAGATTCAATTTTTATAACCACTTTGTTAGGCAAACATACTATAGTCTCTAAAGAGGATGATATAAATCCTTGTTTAGAACATAAATTAAGAGGAGATTTTTCTTCCTTTACTCTTATTTGATTCTTTTTAGTTTCAATTACTACATCACCATTATAGCCCTTTACGATATATTCTTTAGTTTCATCAATACGCAAATCAATTGTTTTAACTAATTTATTATCATAGTAGACATAAGCAACATTAGCGTCCTTTTCACCATTTATATAAGTTATTCCTAAAAATAATAAACATACAAATAATATAACAGATATCAGAATAAAATCATATCTATTCATAATTACTCATCCCGTCTGTCAAGGTTATTCCACCATCCATTTCGTACCAAATGGCTTCTACACCTTCCATATCAGAAATATATTTTTTACCCTCATCAACTGACATAAGAAATAAAGTTGTTGATAACACTTCACCAAGTGCAGCATCATCTGTGATAACTGTTACCGCTAAAGAATTATTAGATGGAAAAAAAGTATTTGGATTTATTATATGATGATATTTTACTCCATCATATTCATAATATCTATCATAACTACCACTTGTTGTAACAGAAATATTATTACCCTTTACTGTTTTATATAAATTACTTGTATCAAGAGGGTCTGTGAGGCCTATCTTATATTTATCATTACGGTAATGCTCTCCTACCTTAACACTACTAGTTCCTGCAGTAATCAAATACTTATTTAAACCAATACCCTCTAAGTATTCACCTGCTAATTCGGTAACATAACCTTTTGCTATAGCACCTAAATCAAGTGAAATATCACCTTTTTTCATAATCGTATCATTACCAAGTAGGGATAAATCATCTATACTTGTACTACCCGATTTAAGTAACTCTTCTGTTGTTGGAACACCTGTTTTATTACCATTACGATATTCACTCCATACATCGATTACGTTACCTAATGCTATATTAAAAAGACCATTAGTTTTTGCATGAAATGATTTACTATATTCAATCATTTCATATAATCTATTATCAATTTTAATTTCCTGATTTATATCCATTTCATTTATATATTTAATATTGATTACTCCATCATGACTTTTATATCTATCAGCAAGCATATCATAATCATTATACATCTGATCTATATACGAAAGTGCATCTAAAGCCTTCTTTTTATCACTACTATATATTTTTACATTTATGAATGTATCCATATAAAATAAATTTTTAGTATAAACTTGATTATTACATCCACTTAACAAAAATATACACATTATAAGTAATATTAATTTCTTCATGTTACCACCAATTTAAGTATATCATAAAAAAACGATTTAGATTTCTAAATCGTTTATATATAACTGTATTTTTTGATTAACACTTTGTATTAAATCATTTAATTTATTTGATGCATCTATATACTCTTTATATAAAGGGATATTATTTAGTTTTTCAGTTTTGATTTTTAATTTTTTTTCTAAATCATCGATACTTGAAGATTGATTTACATATTCTTCTTTCACCAATTGTTTTTGGATACCTTTAATATCATTAACTAATTTATTTATATCCCCATTAATTTCCACCTGATGCAATATATGTTTATAGTTCAAATAAATATCCGATTCTTTGATGCTCCCTATTAAATCATCTAATGCATTATTAATCTGCATCATTTATTCTCCCATTTAAACTCCATGATTTAACTTCTGTAATTTCTACATCTACGATCTTACCTATATATTTTTCATCACCAATGACATTAACAAGTTTAAAAGTATCAGTATAGCCCATTAAAGTATTATTACCTTTTTCACTATATCCTTCTATTAAAACAGGAACAACTTGGTGTAATAATTTTTCATTAGATAGACGTGAATATTTATTAACTAATTTGTTAAGTTCTTGAAGTCTTAGTTCTTTTTCTTCCAAAGTAATATTATCTTCCATTTTAGCTGCTGGTGTTCCAACCCTAGGAGAATAGATAAATGTATAAGCACCATCAAATTTGCATTTATTTACAACATCTAATGTTTCTTCAAAATCTTCTTCTGTTTCGTTTGGAAAACCTACGATGATGTCTGTTGTGATAGAAGCATTAGGTATAGCTTGCTTTATCTTGTTAAATAGCTCTAAATAGTCTTGCTTATTATATCTTCTACCCATTAATTTTAAAATTTTATCACTTCCACTTTGAATTGGCAAGTGAAAATAAGGCATAATATTTTCATTATTCTTAATAACGTCGATCATATCATCAGTAAAATCCCAAGGATGGCTTGTAACAAATCTAATTCGCTTTATTCCTGTTTTACTAACATCCTCTAATAAATTACTCATATTATAGTTAATATTATCAAAATCTTTTCCATAAGCATTAACATTTTGTCCAAGCAATGTTATTTCTTTATAACCATCACTCACTAATTCTTTTACTTCTTTAACAATATCTTCAGGCATTCTGCTTCGTTGCTTACCTCTTGTGTAAGGTACAATACAATATGTACAGAACTTATCACAACCATACATAATGTTAACCCAAGCTTTGTACTCACTATCCCTTTTGATAGGAACATTTTCAATTATGTCCCCTTCTTTACTCCACACTTCTACTTTTAAACCACGTTTTTCTAAAGCTTCGTCTAGGACTTGTGGAAGTCTATGAATATTGTGGGTCCCAATTACAAAGTCCATCCATTTATATTTGCTTAATATTTTTTCTACAACCACTTCTTCTTGTGACATGCAACCAGCTATTCCAACAACAATATTCGGTCTACTTTCTTTCAGATGTTTGAAGCGGCCTAACATACCAAATACTTTATTATGAACGTTTTCTCTTATTGCACATGTATTTAAAAGTAATATATCTGCCTGTTCATAATTGTCCGCCTCAGTATATGACATCATCTCAAGTAGTGCTCTTAAAGTTTCTGAATCTCTCATATTCATCTGACAACCATAAGTTTTTATATAATACTTTTTATCCTGTCCTATCTTTTTTAAATCATTATCTATTATAAAATCATCTTTGATAATTTTTACTTTTTCTTTTCCTCTTTGTTTAGATTCCATTAAATTTGGCATTTTCATATAATCACTTCCCTTCATATTGTTTTATAAAGTTTTCTTTAAACATTGAAAACGAATTGTTTTTAATACTTTCTCTTATATCTTCTGTTAGTTTTATTAAAAATCTTATGTTATGAATTGATAATAAACGACCTGCTAAAGTTTCATTTGCGACTAATAAATGTCTAATATAACTTCTTGTATAATTTTTACATGTATAACAATCACAATTATCTTCAAGTGGATTAAAATCTAATTTATATTTTGCATTCCTAAGATTCATCTTACCATATCTAGAGAATGCATTACCATGTCTTGCAATGCGAGTTGG
>DUVE01000011.1 GCA_012841205.1 Mollicutes bacterium | reverse complement strand
AAAATTGAAATCCATTTCATTTATCTCACCTATTATCATTTTACGATACTTTTTAGTTTTTGTAAAACACATTATAATAAAAACCTTTGTTTTAGTTAATCTTTATGCTCAAAATGTCTTTCTTTGTTTGTATTATAAGCCTTGTTTTGATATAATTATAATGGTGATAGAATGAAAACACTATTAGATAAATTTAATATTATACCTAAGGATTCAAGACTTTTTGAACAAGCATTTACGCACTCATCATATGCATATGAAAATGAGGGTGCTATAAATTATGAGAGATTAGAGTTTTTAGGGGATTCTGTTTTGGAACTTATAGTTAGCGAGTATCTTTATAATAATTATGATCTAGAAGAAGGTCAAATGACTAAAGTTAGAGCTGCATATGTATGTGAAGATGCTTTATACGATTATGCGTTAAGTCTTAATTTTAATGAATATGTTAGATTAGGACATGGCGAGAAGAATAATGGCGGTGCATTTCGAAAGGCAATACTTGCTGATGTATTTGAGGCTTTTCTTGGTGCTACATATTTAGATCAGGGTTTAGATAAAGTAAAGGAAATAGTAAAAAAGGTTGTAATAACAAAGATAGAATCAGAAAGCGATTTTCTGTATAAGGATTATAAAACCATGCTTCAGGAATTGGTTCAAACAGGGAAGAGAATGGTAGTTTATGAGGTTATAAAAGAAATTGGACCTCCGCATGATAAAACTTTTACAGTTGTAGTTAAGGTAGATGGGATAAAATATGGTGAAGGAACAGCAAAGTCAAAAAAACAAGCAGAACAAGACGCTGCACTTGATGCTTTAAAAAAACAAGCTAAAATCTAAAAAATATTAACAATAGAATTAAGGTGAATATATGTATTTAAAAGGTATTAAAGCATCAGGCTTTAAATCATTTGCAGATAAAACAGAAATAGAGTTTGAAAAAGGTATTACAGGTATTGTAGGGCCTAATGGATCTGGCAAAAGTAATGTAGTAGATGCTGTAAAATGGGTGCTTGGTGAACAATCGGTCAAATCACTTAGAGGAGATGGATCGATGACTGATATAATTTTTTCAGGTAGTAAAAGCCGTAATCCTTCTTCTTCAGCTTCTGTTACATTAATATTTGATAATACAGACCGTTATTTTCCAGTTGAATATGCAGAATTATCTATAAAAAGAATTGTTTATCAAACTGGGGAAAATGAATATTACATTAATAATACTAAATGTCGTTTAAAAGATATACAAAATTTGATTATCGATACTGGGATGGGTAGAGATGCCTTTAATATTATTTCACAAGGTAGCATTCAAGAAATACTTAGTAGTAAGCCAGAAGATAGAAGAGTGGTGTTTGAGGAAGCTGCAGGTGTCTTAAAATACAAGAAGAGAAAAGGCGAAGCATTACGAAAATTAGATAAAACTCATGATAATATTAACCGTGTAAACGATATTATAAGTGAACTAGAAGTCCAAATCGAACCATTAAAAGAGCAAAGTGAAAAAGCTCATATTTATGAGAATACCAAAAAAGAATTAGAGGATATTGAAATAGCTCTAATTGTTCATGATGTTGAGAATATGAATAATGAATATCAACAATCAAAAAAACAAATCGATCAAATAAATGAGGAGTTATTAAATATTTCTAAAGTAAGTTCAACTAATGATGCAACTTTAGAAAAAGAAAAATTAAATTTAATTAAAGAAAATGATGCACTTAGGTCTAAGCAAAAGCAATTAGTTGAATTATCAAGTAAAGTAGAAAGACTTAATGGGCAAAAATTATTAATTGCAGAACGAGGCCGTTATGATAGTGGTGATGTGAAAGTTCATGACCAAGTTTTATTGTTAAAAGAAGGCGAATTAAAGGTCAAAAATGAAATAGATGGTTTGATGAAAGATATAAGTATCAAACAAGATGAAATGAATGATATAGAAGCAATAATAGAAGAACTTAATGAAAATATAACTAGTGTTAAAAGAAATTTTGAATCTCTTGAACTTAAGCGTAATAATAAAGTTAGAGAGCAACTTGAATTAAAACATAAAAGTAACATATTGGAATCTAGTATAGAAAATAATAGTTCTCTTCCTTATGCTGTAAAAAGCATTTTGAATAATCCTAAATTAAGAGGTATCAACAATATTATAGGAAGGCTCATTTCATTTGGGGAAGAATATACTACTGCTATTGATATAGCTTTAGGTGCAAGTTCTATATTTGTTGTTACAGATAACGAAACTACTACTAAAGAGGCTATTAATTATTTAAAAAGTAATAATCTAGGTAGGGTTACTTTCTTTCCTTTAAATTTAATTAAAGAAAGGTATATTGATAAAGAAACATACAACATGATAAGAGATAATGAATCATTTGTTGATATTGCATCTAATCTTGTAACCTATGATGAAAAATACAAAAATATAATTCTAAATCAATTAGGAAATGTCATTGTTGCTAAAAATTTAGGGGGTGCTAATGAAATAGGTCGTATTATCAATCATCGTTATAGGATTGTTACATTAGATGGTGAACTTTTACATGTTGGTGGTTCTATTACTGGTGGTAGCACTAAAAGAAGTAATAGTATTATAAGTGAAAAGTATGAATTAGAAAGTGTTAAACATACTTTGTTGGTTATAGAAGATGAATTAAAAGAAATAGATGTTAAACGAAATGATATACTTTTATTACAAAAAGAATTAGAGCTAAAGGAATATAATAAAAGACTTGAAAAAGGAGAACTAGGACAAATAATAGATACCAAACTTAAAAGCCTAGAAGATTTAAATATCAAGCAAGCAGAAAATAAAAGAGAACTTCAAAATTTAGATGCCGTCATTAGTGACACTATAAGTGAAGAAGAACAAAAAATAATAGATGAATACTATGAAGCTTTAAAAGAAAAAGAAGAAGTAGAAAAGGATATTGAGGTATTAACTAAAAAAATAGCTTCATTAAATGAGACTATTGATGAAATAGAAGCTACTTATAAAAAAGATAATGAATATTTATTTAAAAAACAAAATATTTTAAAGGAATTAGAAATTAAAGTAAGTAAATTAGATGTGAAACTAGATACCTTACTCAATATATTAAATGAAGACTATACCATTTCTTTTGAAAAGGCTAAAAAAGAATACATTTTAACAATCGATGCGGATGAAGCTCGTAAGAAGGTTAATAATATGAAAAATGTTATTAGAAACTTAGGTATAGTTAACATAGCCGCTATAGAAGAATATGAAAGAGTAAGTAAACGTTATGAATTCTTGATTAATCAAAAGAATGATTTGTATCAAGCAGAGAACACTCTTTTAAATATAATTAAAGAGATGGACTTAGTTATGAAAGATTCGTTTGAAACAACTTATAATGCAATTAGTAAAGAGTTTAAAGTGGTTTTCAAAGAATTATTTGGTGGTGGAGAAGCTTATCTTAAGTTGACTGATCCAGATAATATGCTTGAAACAGGCGTTGATATTATAGCTCTTCCACCTGGTAAGAGATTACAACATATATCTTTATTAAGTGGAGGTGAAAAGGCTTTAACAGCTATAGCTCTTCTATTTTCTATATTAAGAGTTAGACCAGTACCGTTCTGTATTTTAGATGAGGTAGAAGCTGCTTTAGATGATGTTAATGTCGTTGGTTTTGCTAAGTATATCAAACAATTCAAAGATAGTATTCAGTTTATAATTATAACTCATAAGAAAAAGACTATGGAATATGCTGATATTTTATATGGTATTACTATGCAAGAATCAGGAGTTAGTAAGTTAGTAAGTGTAAAATTAGATGATGGAAATAACAATTAAAACCCTTTT
>DUVE01000075.1 GCA_012841205.1 Mollicutes bacterium | reverse complement strand
GCTGGAGAAGTTGTTGAAAAATGCGTTTCTGTTATAAAAGAATTAGTAGAAAATAGTATTGATGCAGGAAGTAAGCAAATTAAAGTTGAACTTATCGAATGCGGACTAAGGGAAATGAAAGTAACTGATGATGGGACGGGTATGACTAGTGAAGACGCTAAGACAGCTTTTCTACCTCATGCAACAAGTAAACTTATTAGTGAAAGTGATTTATTTCACATAACCTCACTTGGTTTTAGGGGTGAGGCTCTGCCTTCTATTGCGTCTATCAGTGAAGTTACACTAAAGACTAGTACTGGTGAAGTTGGAACGATTGTCCATATAAAAGGTGGTACTGTTTTAAAGGTTGAAGCAGGAGATGCAAGACGAGGTACAACAGTAACTGTAAATAATTTATTTTATAATACACCAGCTAGATTAAAACATTTAGGAAGTTTATACTATGAACTTGCTAATATAACAGATTATATTCATAAGATAGCGTTATCACATGATGATATTTCTTTTACTTTAATAAATGATGGTAAGACATTGTTTGAAACAGATGGTAGTGGTAATCAATTAAAAGTAATTAAAGAGATATATGGGTTGGATGTAACTAAAAAGATGATTAAAATAGATTCTTCTAATGACGATTATAGTATAAATGGTTATATTTCAATGCCAGAAGTTACTAAATCAAATCGTAATCATTTAATAACTTTAGTTAACGGTAGAGTAGTACGTAATACTGAACTTAACAGAGTAATCAACGATGCTTATCATACATATAAACCAGTAGATAAGTATCCAATTGTAGTAATTAATATTGATGTTGATCCAACCTTAATAGATGTAAATATTCATCCTACTAAAATGGATATTAAATTTAGTAAGTTTGATACTTTAAAAGAACTTATTAGTAATGAGATTAAAAACAAACTTAATGCTACTAGATTAATACCAAGAGTTGAATCTAAAGAAGAAATAAAAAATAATATAAAACCTCTTTATCAAGAGCAAAGTCTTGATCTATCAAGGGGTGTTGAGACTCCTTCCTTAAAAATAGAAGATAGTATTGAAGATTACAGTGAAAGTGTTGTTTTAAATAAAGATGAATATGAAGCGCCAGTTAAGATTGATGAACAAAATGAAATGATACCTGAGATGTATCCAGTAGGACTAGTTAAAGGAACATATATAATTTGTCAAAATGAACTTGGTATGTATATGATTGATCAACATGCTGCTAAAGAACGAGTTAATTATGAATATTACTTAAAAATGTTAGGTAATCCTAAGAATAATATGACTGATATGTTATTTCCAATTACTATTGAATTCCCATATAATGAGTTTTTAATTATTAAAGAAAACATTGATATTCTTAATAATATGAATTTTGAGGTAGAGGAAATAGGAATGAATACATTACTTTTTAGAGCTCATCCGATATGGTTACCAGAAGGTTATGAAGAGGAAGCTATAAGAAAAATTTGTGATCTAATTGCAATTAAGGAAAAGGATTTTAGTGTGGAGAAGTTTAATGAGAAGGTAGCTATTATGATGAGTTGTAAATTAGCTATTAAGGCTAATGAAAATATAAGCCATAATGAGATGGAAAAACTAATTGATTCGCTGAGAACTTGTAAAAACCCTTATACATGTCCTCATGGTAGACCTACGATAATATTTTATTCAAACTATGAATTAGAGAAGTTGTTTAAAAGAGCTATGTAATTGACAGTTGTTGCTTAGTTTTGTAGATGCGGCATATGTTTATAAGAAAAAACAATACACTTGACAAAAAGTTAATTTTGAATATAATAAAGGCACATTTTACCAAAAAGGGGAAATAAATATGGCATTGTCAAATGACTTAGCACAAAGCTTAGTTTATAAGTTAAGAGACTTTAATGAAAATATCTATGTATTTAGAAAGCTTAATGCAAATTTAGAAGGATTAAAACAACTTAGTAAAGATTTATCTTCATTAGAAAAGAGTATGGAAAGATCAAATTTTTTACATGAGTGGGATATAGCTGTTGCAGAGCTTAAGGCAAAACATTTTGGAGACGAAAAATATGTGCCAAATGAGGAAGCCATTTTAAGAAGAATAGCTAACAATAGAATAAAAGAACAAGAACGCATGGAAAAAGTAAATCAATATGTCAAAAGAGGGTTATAAGAATTTATAATCCTTTTTATATGTTATAATTTTATTGGTGATAATATGAAGAAGATAATTGTAATAACAGGTCCAACTGGTGTTGGTAAGACAAAACTATCAATTGAACTTGCAAAGCATTTTGATGGTGAAGTAATTAATGCTGATAGTATGCAAATTTATAAAGATTTAAATATTGGTACAGCAAAAATATCTGATGAGGAAAAAGAAGGGATAGAGCATCACTTATTTGATATAAAAGAAGTGGATGAAGATTATTCTGTATATGACTATCAAAGAGATGGTAGAGAGATTCTAGATAATTTTAGTGAAGATAAGACACCTATAATTGTAGGTGGTACAGGACTTTATATAAAAGCATTATTATATGATTATGAATTTTATAACAATGAAGAGAAGTACGATTTATCCCATCTTACTAATAAGGAATTGCTTGATGAAATTAAAAAATATAATTCTAATGTTGATATTCACATTAATAATCGTAAGCGACTAGAACGTCGTTTAAATATTTATTTAAATAATCAAAGTGAAACTGACAAGAGTGGTGACAAATTACTATATGATGTGATATTTATAGGTCTTACAACAGATAGAAAAAAATTATATGATATTATTAATAAACGTGTAGATAAAATGATATCTGATGGTTTAATTGATGAAGTTAAAGCAATATATCAAAAAGATATTAGAAGTAAGTCTATGATGACTGGGATTGGTTATAAAGAATTATATAAATATTTTGATGATGAGATTTCACTCGAAGAAGCAATTGATTTAATAAAGAAAAATTCTAGGCATTATGCTAAAAGACAATATACTTGGTTTAATAATCAAATGAATATAACTTGGTTTGATGTGAACTTTAATAATTTTGATAGGACTGTTGAAGAAGTAATTGATTACATAGAAAAAGCTTATGACAATTCATAAGCTTTTATAATGCTTCTTTATATATATTTCTATCAAATACATGTTCGCCTGTATTCCAAGCTTCTATCTTTTCAAAATCGATTAAAAAGAAATTATGATTCATTATATCCATACCACTATCAGTATATGGATCATCCCAAGTTAAATCTAAGTGGTACCATTTATCATCTAAATAAACTAAATTCCAAATATGTGTTGCACTTGCTACTTTAATGTTTGTTACATTCAGTTTATCTAGAAATAATGCCATTACATCAGTATATCCACTACATACAGCGTATCCTTGAAATAATGGCCCGTAAGCTGTATTTGAAAAGTAAGTATTATCTTGAATATTATCTATTTTATATTTATCATATCTAACATTATCAACAATATAATCATGTACAATTAGAATTTGTTCTTCTGTTTCTTTACCTTCAAGTTCAAGTTCCTCGTAAATTTCATCAATGCGCTTGTTTATTTTTTCAATAGTATAATCATCATATGTCCTTTTTAAAACAAGTGTTACTTTAGCATTTAAATAAGGTGTTGTATAAGTACTGATTGTATCATATTGATTATAAGTACTAACAAAACTATTAATGTTCGATAGTAGGGAACTATTAACTGAAATGTCATTTACATCTTCAATACATTCTTCATAATTGCAATAGAATGTAAATTTATCCCATCCAGAATTAACGACTGTATAATAGATATCTAATAGTTCTTGTTTGTTAGTAGGTTTAAAATTATCAGTATATTTTACAAAACTACTTTTGATATCTCTTTTTACATATGTATTAGTAGAAGGAATATGTATTTCTTTTTTTAAGTCTCTTACAAATTGTCTAGAGCCGAAATGATCGTTATCATATATATAGTATAATCCCATAAAAATAACAATCAGAGCTATCAGTCGTTTTATCATTTAATCACCATTATTATTTTATCATAAAAACACATCTTTATTACCTTCAAATTTCTACTATTTACATTTCGAATAATTACTTAAATATTAATAAAATAAAAAATACCAAGAATTAACTTGATATAATTATTTTACTAACTAATTTATTTCGCTTGATTTTGATTTTTCATTATTTGAGATTTTTTACGAGCAGCTGTATTTTTCTTGATAATTCCTTTTTTTAGAGCTTTATCAATTTTTTTAATACTATTGTTTAAATCGGCTACTTCACCAGTTTTGTTAACTTTTTTAATAGCTGTTTTCATTGCACCTTTAACAGCAACATTTGATTCTCTTCTTTTGTTACTTGTTTTAACGCGCTTCTTAGCACCTTTAATATTTGGCATAATTTCACCTCCAATATCTTTAAGTCATAAGTATTTTAGCAAATAAAGAAGGAAATTGCAACAACATACTTAAAACTTATGCATATTAAATTTTTTCTTTTCTCATAATATAATGAGGAGTGATCACGTGGGTAAAGTTGATATGAGTAAATATGCTATACGTACTGACTTAGCAATTGAAGCATTAGAAGTAACAAAGGTAGGGGATGACTTTAAAACAGAAGAAGAGACAGTGCGTGGTGTTAAAATAACAAGAGTTGATATAATTGGTGATGTTATAGATTTGATTAATAAGAAAAAAGGAAGATATATTACAATAGAATTTGATGATATAACTGATACAAACGAAAAGGAAGATGTTAAAAAAGTCTTTAGTGATGAACTTAAGGGTTTGTTATCTCATTTAAAAATTGCCAAAGATTCTAGTTGTTTGTTAATTGGTTTAGGAAACGATAAGTCGACTCCAGATGCTTTAGGTCCTGCTGTTGTTGATAATGTTATAGTTACCAAGCATTTGTTTGATCTTGGAACAGTAAGTGATGGTTTTAGAAGTGTTAGTGCAATATCACCAGGGGTTATGGGTCAAACAGGAATTGAAACAAGCGAAATTATCTTTGGTATTGTAAAGAGAATAAAACCTGATTTTGTGCTTGTAATTGATGCTCTTGCATCTTCTTCTATAGCTAGGATTAATAAAACCATTCAAATGACTGATACGGGTATACATCCTGGTAGTGGAGTTGGTAATGCAAGAAAGGAGATAAGTAGGGAACTATTAGGTATTCCTGTTATTGCAATTGGTGTTCCAACCGTAGTAGATGCAGTTACAATTGTTAGTGATACAATAAATTTTATGCATAAAAAAATGGCTTATAATAAAAATAATATGAATAACCCTATAAATCGTCTTGTAAATCCAAATACATGTGATTACACAAAAGATAATAGTGATTTATCTTTAGAGGATAAATCCAATTTAATGGGTATTGTGGGCACTTTAAGTGAAGATGAAAGAAGGCAATTGATCTATGAAGTCTTATCGCCAGTTGGGTATAATTTGATGGTTACCCCTAAAGAAGTAGATTTTGTAATTGAAAAATTAAGCGATATAATTTCTGGGGGTATAAATAATGCATTACATAAAGAAGTTACAGATATGTAATATCAATCATCTATCGACAAAATAATTTCTCATATCCTCTTATAATAAACATAAATTATAAAGAGGGGATATAAGTCATGA
Organism: Mollicutes bacterium; assembly: GCA_012841205.1. Taxonomy (GTDB): domain Bacteria; phylum Bacillota_I; class Bacilli_A; order RF39; family UBA660; genus UBA5348. Next base: position 8,448 of record DUVE01000075.1, on the reverse strand, counting down.
AAAAGATATTTAAAGCAAAGAAGAAAAGAAAACGTTTAATAAAGTTTCGTTATCTTCTTTTTTTAGGAATTATTTATTTGTCATTTGATACAACATATGGTTATTTATTAAATAAAAAAGCAGATCTTAGGAATAGTGAATATTTAATGATGGCTTTATCTAATAGTAATCATCATTTCGTATCTACTTATAAACCTAAAAGAATAATTAGTAAAACATTATCTTTTTTATCTAATGTAGATATTAATAATCCAATAAGTTTATTAAATTTCAATAATAAAAGTAATACTGTACTTGCTGCATCTTTATTAGAAGGTGATCATGTTGATAATTATGACCTTAATAAACAAGAAAAACTAACAACCTATATAAAAGATCCCAATCCAGCTAAAGTTGATAACCCAAGAGTATATATTTATAACTCTCATCAACTTGAAAACTATAACGATAAAAATTTAGAAATATATAATATTACACCTAATGTTATGATGGCATCTTATATGTTAAAGGAAAAATTAAATGACCTTGGAATAGGGGCTATTGTAAATGAATTTAATCTTGCTGAATTTATTCGTATTAATAATTGGCAACATGGGGATTCATATAAGGCTTCTAGAATATTTACTCTAGATGCTAAAAATAAATATAATACGCTAGAATATTATATCGACATTCATAGGGACGCTATTAAACATGATGCTGGGACTATAAAAATTAATAATAAAGATTATGCTAGGACTTTATTTGTAGTAGGACTTGAAAACCCTAATTATAAATCTAATCTTGAATTAGCTAATACGCTTCATGCTAAGATTAACAAATTATATCCAGGCCTTAGCAGAGGAGTTATTAAAAAACAAGGTAAGGGAGTAGATGGGGTATATAACCAAGACATTTCACCTAAGTCGATGCTGCTTGAAGTTGGAGGATACGAAAATAGTATTGAGGAAGTAATGAATACGATTGAAGCATTTTCAAAGATACTTTTTGAACATATAAAAGGTGAATCATGAAAGGATTCTGGATAGTGATGTCTATTTTATTTGCGATCTTCTTAACTTTATATATATCTCAAGCTATTGGTTATTATGATTATGAGCAGTATAAAAAAGTAGAACTAACAAGTGAAAAAATTGCAGAGTTTGAACAGGATATTAAAGATGGGAAAGAAATAGATATAAAAGATTATTTGGAAAATGTAAATATAGATTATAACAATAGCGCTTCTAAAGCAGGATTAAAGTTATCTAGTAGTATTAAGAAATATGTAAGAACTGGTATTGATGGAACATTATCTTTTTTTTCTTTATTACTTGGAGATTAAATAATGTATACTATGAAAAAAAGCAGGGTAGTAGTATAATATATATAAAGAGGAGATATTATGGAAGATACGAAACTAGAAGAAAATAAAAATTTTAAAGAAGAGTGGAATCAATATATGGATAATTTAATTGCTTCTTTTGAAGAAGAAAAAAATTTTTGTAAAAGTACTGATTATATCGATTGGTTAGAAAATTTCACTATAAAGTATCCTAATTTTAGTACGGAATATTTTAATGAAGATGCAGCTACCATTAGTGAGTATGACAAGGAAATGATTAATAAGTTAGATTTGTTTTATAATGTTGTAGAAAATCATGCTAAAAGGAATTATATTGACTTATGTCTTGATAGAGAAAGTACTTGGATTGCTTATGAGTATGTGGTAATCAAATATAGAGATAATTATTATAAAATTGGATATAACCAAATGCACTCAATATGTTTTGTTTCCATAACAGGAAAGACTGATGTGTATTTAGATTTTGATTTGGTAATTAATAATGATATGACTAAGAGGGCAAAAGAAATAAAAAAACAACTTGTAAGTTTTAGAAATTTAATTAGTCAAAATATAGAAAATATGATAGATAATAATGTGCCATATCAAGTTATTGATCAAGAGGTTAAGTCAGTATTGGTTAAATATGATAAGAGATTTAAATAATTATTGATTATAAAATTAAATTGTTATGATTATTGCAATTTAATTTTTTTATTATCTTAAAGTGGTTGTACAAAAAAATGATATTTAATATGGTATAATAAAACAAGGTGATATTGATGAATATTAACAACATTAGAAATTTTTGTATTATAGCGCATATTGATCATGGTAAAAGTACATTAGCAGATCGTATACTTGAGGAAACTGGGGCGATTGACAAACGCGAGATGAAAATGCAACTTTTAGATAATATGGATTTAGAACGTGAACGTGGTATAACTATTAAGCTTAATGCGGTAGCATTGAATTATAAATTAGATGGTGAGGATTATCGCCTACATTTAATTGATACTCCAGGGCATGTTGATTTCACATATGAAGTGTCTAGATCTCTTGCGGCTTGTGAGGGTGCAATATTAGTTATAGATGCTGCTCAAGGTGTTGAAGCTCAAACTTTAGCTAATATATATTTAGCCATGGAACACAACTTAACAATAATTCCTGTTATAAATAAGATTGATTTACCAAATGCTGATGTAGAAAAAGTTAAAAAAGAGATTAATGAAATCTTAGGTTTCACTGAGGATGAGATAATTTTAACTAGTGCTAAAACAGGTGTTGGTATTACTGAATTATTAGATGCCATTGTTAAAAGAATTGAACCACCCAAGGGTGGTAGAGATGAAAAGTTACAAGCCCTAATATTTGACAGTGTCTTTGATTCATATCGTGGTGTTATTACTTTAGTGCGTATAGTTAATGGTTCAATTAAAGTTGGAGATACTTTTAAGATGATGTCAACAGGAGCTTCTTATGAAGTTGTTGAACTAGGTATAAATAATCCAAAAGAAGTCAAAAAAGATAAACTTGAAGCAGGGGAAGTAGGATGGCTTGGAGCTAGTATTAAAAATATTGAAGATGTTAATGTAGGAGATACAATTACTTTAGAAAATGATCCTTGCTTGGAACCATTACAAGGTTATAAGCCAATGAAACCGATGGTTTTTTGTGGATTATATCCAATTGATTCAGCTAAATATATTGACTTAAGAGAAGCTTTAGAAAAACTTAAATTAAATGATGCATCTCTTACTTTTGAACCAGAAACATCTGTTTCTTTAGGATTTGGTTTTAGATGTGGTTTTTTAGGTCTTCTTCACATGGATATAATTGAAGAGAGAATTGAGCGAGAATTTAAAATAGATTTAATAGCAACTAGTCCAAGTGTAGTATATGAGGTAACGCTTACTGATGGAAGCCTTATGATGGTTCAAAGTCCAAATAAACTACCAGATAGACAGAAGATAGAAGTAATAAAGGAACCATATATTAGATCTAATATATTTACACCATCAGACTATATAGGCCCTGTTATGGAACTTTGCCAAGAAAAACGCGGTAATTATATTGGAATGGAATATATAAATGGTGATAGAGTAAATATTCATTATGAAATACCTTTATCAGAAATTGTATATGATTTCTTTGATAAATTAAAATCAAGTACGAAAGGATATGCTTCTTTTGATTACGAAGTAATTGGTTATAAGCCTTCTGAATTAATAAAGATGGATATCATGATTAATGGTGAAATAGTTGATGCATTATCTACTATTGTGCATAAAGATTTTGCTTATAAGCGTGGTAAAATAATCGTTGACAATTTAAAAGAACTTATTCCAAGACAACAATTTGAAGTTCCTATTCAAGCTTTTATAGGTTCTAAAGCTATTGCAAGATCTGATATTAAAGCTATGCGTAAAAACGTTTTAGCTAAATGTTATGGTGGGGATGTTTCAAGAAAACGAAAACTTCTAGAAAAGCAAAAAGAAGGTAAAAAGAGAATGAAACGTATAGGAAGTGTTGAAATACCTCAAGAGGCATTTTTAACAGTTCTAAGTATGGATAAAAGGCAGTGATAAAATGGTTGAACTATTTAACGAAGGTAAACGACAATATTATAATGTAGATGGAATTAAAGTATATATAAGAGATAATGAAGGTAAAAAAATATATACTAGTAATGAATTTATTGATATATCATATAACTCTACATTAATTCATCCTTTAAACAGGGTTTCTTGCACATTATCTAATTTTTTTCCTCATGATTTCTATTTTAGACATCATCATGTACGAAGTGTAGAAGGCGTTTTACAAGGTTTTAAGTTTAAAGATATTCTTTTACAAAGGGAATCTTTTAAACATTATGGAAGAGATGCCTATGCATTTGGTTCGGCAGCTTTTTCTAATGATTGGAGATGCGATGGTTACTTATACTTTGAAGGTGAAAAAGTGGATCGTTTTGGTATTGAATATCAAAAACTATTAAATGAATTATATGTATCACTTTCTTTAAAAAAGGCTTTTGAGAATAATTTAATATATACTGGTAATAGAGTTCTTTTACATTCGGTAGGTGTATTAGATCCTAGGGAAACAGTATTAACAACTAAAGAGTATATTCTCCGTTTAGAAATCTTAAGGGAATGCTTAAAAGAAAACAAAAATCCAACACAAAAACTTAGATATTTAGCAGAAGTAATTAGTGAGGTATACGAAGAAGAAAGTTACCGAAAAAAATTTAATTGACCAACAATAATTATAGTGGTATGATAACAATCAATCTTATTTGAGGGGGATTAATATGTCATATTTACCTGAACTAAATAAAAAAACTTTAAAAGATTGTAAAAGATTGGAATTAGAAAGTTACGATAAACATAAAATAATTATTAATGGTGATGAGAAAACACAAGAGGAAGTTATTTATAATAATATAATAAATTATTTAAATAAAAATAATGTGCCAATTGATAAGCAAATTAAGTATTTAAAATATTATAATCTATATTTGTATGATGAAGAAAATAAAAATAAAGGTACTAATTTTGTGTTTAAAGGTTTAACAACTGCTGGCTTTATGACATGTATGTATAGTTTTGGTTCTAACAATAATAAACTAGCATGCGCATCAGCTGGAATTACAGCATTTCTTATAGTAATACATTCATTAATTAATAAATATAAACCAAACATTTATATGGAAAACGATGTTATGAGTAATGATGAGAATGATTTTTTTGAGGACATATTATTAGAGGATAAAATGATACGTGAATCAATAAAATATAATGAACATGTTAAGGCACTAATAAAATAGTGCTTTTTTTATGCATATCAGTTTTGTTTAAGTCATATATTTTATTGAATGAAAGGAGATTTTTATGAAACAAATAATATCATTTAAGAAAGACATCCCTTTTAATACAAAAATAAGTGAGATAACAAGTATTTCTTTGGAGCATAATTTAAAGTTAGTAGAACAAGACTTAATCAGTGGTGAGTTTATAGTAAGTGGGGATTATAAAATAACGGATTCTAGCATTAATAGTGAACCATTTTCTTTTAATTTGCCTTTTGATATAGCATTAGATATAAAATATAATATTGGGAATGCTAAGGTTGATATAGATGATTTTTATTATGAAATTGAAAATGATCAATTAATGAAAGTAAATATAGATGTTTTAGTTGATGGTATAGAAGTGATAGATGATCTTATTTTTAAAAAGGAGGAGCCTAAAATGGATGATAGAATAGTTGAGGTTAAGGAAGTTGAAGATGAAATTGCATCAGATGAAAGGGAAAGTGAGAAATTAGAGGTAAGTGAAGAAGTACAAGAAGAAGAGTTTTCTGATGAAGATAGGGAAATAATGGATTTATTTCAGGAAATTGAAGAACCTGCAATAGATGTTGCTGTTGGACCTAATGTAATGAGTGGGGAAAAAATTAAATCATTATTTGATTCATTTGATGATAGTAATGAGTCTTTTACAACTTATCATGTTCATATAGTGCGAGAAAGTGATACTATTGAATCAATTATTACTAAGTACAACACTACTAAAGAAGAGATAAGTGCTTATAATAATATTGAAGAATTTAAATTAGGAGATAAAATAATTATTCCTGCAACTATCGATGAATAATATAAAAGATATAATAAGTAAGTATGAACTAGAATCAAACCGCTATACCATAAAGAAAAATGCCACTATCATCGATACTGATGATGGGCATTTTGTATTTAAAAAAAAGAACCATGATGATAAATTATATGACTTATTTAAATATTTAGAATCACGTAGTTTTCCTTATTTTCCAAACCTTATTAATAATGATGAACGTTACGATATATATGAATATATAGAAGATGTAAATCTTCCAAGGGAACAAAGAGCGTTAGATATGATGTATGTTATTTCGATTCTTCATTATAAAACAACTTATTATAAAGATATTGATGAAGATGAAATAAAAGCTATGTATGAAGATGTATTAAATAAAATAGATTATATATATAATTATTATAATGATTTGATTGCTGTAATTGAAAGTAAGATTTATATGAGTCCATCAGAATATTTAATAGCAAGGAATATTTCTAAAATATTTCAAACAATAGTTTTTTGCAGGAGGGAAATTGATAGTTGGTACGATATAGTTAAATCCAAGCATAAAAAAAGAGTAGTTACACTCCACAATAATCTTGATATAGATCATTTAATAGAAAATCAAAACTTATATTTACTTAGTTGGGAAAAATCAAAACAAGATATACCTATTTATGATTTGTTAGATTTTTATAAGAGGTATGCACTTGAATTTGATTTTACTGAACTATTTAAAACATATGAAAGTAAATATAAACTACTATCTGAAGAAAAAAAATTATTATTTGTTTTAATGTCGATTCCAGATGTAATAACTTTGGATAATAGTGAAATAGAAAATTGTAGAAAAGCAAGAAGGCTATTAGATTATATATTTAAAACAGAGATATTATTAACACCATATTATACGATAGAGGACAAAAAAGAATAATAATATTTCGCCAAGAAGAATGACAACATTAATTCTAAGAGGTAAGAATATAGTTATAATTGTTTGGTAGATTATTATGATCATAAGAACAAGGGCTGTGATAATCCATAGTCCTTTTTTTGGTGGTAAGAAGTTTTTGAAATTCCACATAATAATCACCTATTATAAAATATGCGAAAGATTATAAAAGGGTATGGTTTATAAGTGAAACAAGCATGATATTTGAATTGAATCGTGTTGCTATAAGTGATATAATTATTGTAGGTGATAATATGAAGAAGGCATTTTATATAATAATTATTGTTTTTTTGCTTAATGGTTGTCTTCCAATTAACAAAAATAACGAAATGATTGATTTATCAAATATGAATATTGAAGAAATAAAAGAATATGCAACTTTAAATAATTTAAAATTAGAGATAGAACCTACATATCACGATTCTATTTTAAAAGATAAAGTAATTAATCAAAGTATAGAAAGTGGAACTGTTATAAAAGAAAATGATAGTTTAAAGGTTGTAATATCTTTAGGTAAAACACCTATTACTTTATATAAGGAATATAAAGTAAATGAACTTGGTAATGTACCTATTATGATGTATCATGGTATTATAGATAAGAAAAATGTTGATACTTCTTATACTGGTGGGAATGTTGATAGGGATGGTTATAATCGTACATCTGAAGCTTTTAGAAATGATTTAGAGATGTATTATCAAAAAGGTTATAGAATGATTAGGTTAATTGATTATATGAATGGTAATATTGATACGGAATTAGGCAAGAGTCCTATTGTGTTAACCTTTGATGATGGTAATGTTAATAATTTTAAAGTTAATGGATTAGATGATGAAGGAAATTTAATAATTGATCCTAATTGTGCTGTTGGGATTTTAGAAGAATATAAAAAGAAATATAAAGATTTTAATGTTACTGCAACTTTCTTTTTAAACAGTGGATTATTTGGACAATCTAAATATAATAATCAAATATTAAAGTGGCTTGTAGAAAATGGTTATGATATTGGAAACCATACTAAGAACCATGTTGATTTTAGTAATGTTGATGAAGTTAGAACTCAAGCTGAAATTGCTTATATGTATAAAACATTAGATGAAATTATACCAGATAAATATATAAAGGTTATAGCTTTACCATTTGGTTCTCCTTATAAAAGTGATCATCCTAATTTTTCATATATTTTAAAAGGAAGTAGTGAAGGTTATAACTATGAAACTGAAGGGACATTGAGAGTTGGTTGGACTTACGATTATTCTCCTTTTCACAAAAGCTTTAATAAAACATTTGTTAAACGTATTAGAGCTTACGATAATGATGGTGCAGAACATGATATTCAAATGACTTTTAATAATCTTGAAAAAAGTCGCTATATTTCAGATGGGGATAAAAATACGATAGTTGTATTAGATGAAGCAAATATTAATGTTAATATAAAAGATAAAAAAATCATTAAATATTAAGGTGGTGCTATTTTGAATAGAAAGGGAATTGTGTTATCAGGTTTAATTTATGCTCTTTTAGCTTTCTTTTTGTTACTTGTAATAGGTCTT
>DUVE01000074.1 GCA_012841205.1 Mollicutes bacterium | reverse complement strand
CTTTTTATGAAACCACCTGGTATTTTTCCTACCGAATATAACTTCTCGTTATATAAAACCATTAATGGGAAGAAGTCTGATAATATATTAGCCTTACTAGATATAACTGTTGTTGATAACACAACTGTATCGCCATATCTAACTAATACTGCACCATGTGCTTGCTTTGCAAGACCACCAATCTCAACAGTAAGTTTCCTTCCTCTAAAATCATGTTCAAATATCTTATTTTTCATTTATTCCTACCTTTCAAAAGAAAAGACACTAAAAAATAGTGCCTACTTTCTTAAATTCAAATCTTTTATTAGTTTACGGTATCTTTTAACGTCATTCTTAAGTAAATAATTTAGTAAGTTACGACGTTTTCCAACCTTAATTAACAAACCTCTTTTAGAATGAAAATCATGTATATGCTCTTTTAAGTGTTCTGTAAGTTGATCAATTTCTCTAGTTAAAATAGCAACTTGTACTTCAACTGAACCTGTATCGCCTTCACTTTGAGCAAATTTCTTAATGATTGTTTGTTTTTCTTCTTTCTTTAAAGCCATTTTGCTTTCCTCCTTTATTTAAAATTCACCTTAATCCTCGTAATGGACGGAGTTCCCAGTTACCAAGATCAGGCATGTATTAATAATATACTCTATATTTTATGATAAATCAAGTTTTTTTAATACTTATTGTTTTGTTGTTAACATTTTATAAGGCTTTGCTTTGGTCTTATCTTTATCATATGTTTTATATATCGCTAGTAAAACACCATCTTGATTTACCATCATAGATATGTTGCTTTTAAACTCTTTATCGATTACAGCCCCATGTATGATTTTTTGTTCAATTTCGTAACTAACAATTACTTTTTCAATATCTGATAAGACCTCATCTATCTTAAGCAGTTCATAGTTATTATTCTCAATATCTTCCAATTTATAACAATCATCTATTATAAAAGAACCTTGTTTTATTCTTCTAAGTGAAGACATACATGCTGGATAACCTAATTTATAGCCAATATCTCTAATTAAACTTCTTATATATGTACCTTTAGAAACATGACATCTAAAAGTAAATTCAACCTTGTTTTGGCCCTTTTCTATATCACCTAATAAAGAAATACTATAAATGTTTATTTCTCTTTTTGGCAGTTCTACTTCTATATTAGACCTAGCATACTCATATAATTTTTTGCCCTTAACTTTAATTGCACTATATACTGGTACTTCTTGAATACTAGTTCCAAGAAAACCATTTAGTACTTCTTCTACTTGTTTTCTAGAAACTTCAACATTATCAACTTCGTTTATTATTTTTCCTTCAGTATCAAGTGTATCTGTTTCAATACCTAAAGTAACGGTGGCAATATATTCTTTGTCGTAATTAGTTATTAATTCGCTTATTTTGGTAGCCTTACCAATACATAATGCCAGGACTCCTGTTGCCATTGGATCTAAAGTACCAGTATGACCTATCTGTTTAGTTCGAAGAAGTTTGCCTACTTTATCTACAACATCCCTGCTTGTCATCCCTGCCTGTTTATCAATTAATATAATTCCATTCATGCAATCACCAATTACATCTTATTTTTTATTAATATCTTTAATAATGTTTTCAATATTATTAGCATAATCTATTGATTCATCATAAACAAACTCAAGTTCAGGCATTGACCTTATTTGGAACTTTCTTCGACCTAATTCACCTTTAATAAAACCTGCTGCATTATTTAAATCAATAACTATTTTTTCTCTTTTATCATCAAAAATAGTCGTTACATAAACTTTAGCATGACTTAAATCGTTAGCTAGTTTAACATGTGTAACAGTTACCATTTTTAAATCTTCATCTCTTATCTCATTTGCTATAATATCGCTTATTTCTATTTGCAAACTGCTTGCTATTTTTTTTACTCTTATTGCATTCATATTATTTTTTCACTTCCACCATTTCATATGCTTCAATAATATCTTGCTCTTTTATATCATTATAATTCTCAATTGTTATTCCACATTCAAAACCAGATTTTATTTCTTTAACAGAATTCTTCTCTCTTTGAATACTATTGATGTTTCCATCGTATACAACAACACCATCTCTTATAATACGAGCTTTAGCATTATTCTTAATTAAACCACTAGTAATATAGCAACCAGCAATAGTACCTGTCTTAGAAAATTTAAATAGTTTTCTAACCTCTGCTTGACCAAGTACTTTTTCAACATATTCAGGATCAAGCATACCTTTCATAGCAGCTTCTAATTCCTCAATTGCCTTATATATAACATTATATAATCTTATCTCAACACCATACTCTTTTGCTACTTCAACTGTTGTGCTATTTGGTCTAACATTAAAACCAATTATGATAGCATTAGATGCATTTGCTAAAACAATATCACTTTCAGTTATTGTTCCTGTTCCACTTCTAATAATGTTTACCCTAACACCCTCAACTTCGACCTTTTCAAGAGAATTTTTTACAGCTTCTTCAGTACCCTTAACATCTGTCTTTAATACAATATTAATTTCTTTAATACCTTCTTGTATTTTAGAAAATAAATCATCTAATGTTAAAGCTTCTTTTGAAACATTACTCTTTTCCTTAGCTTTTACTTTTCTTGTTTCAGCTATCAAGCGAGCTTGTTTCTCACCCTCAAAGGCCATAAATTTATCTCCTGCTGAAGGAAGTTCATTTAAACCAGTTATTGATACTGGAGTTGAAGGAAGTGCTTCTACAATTTCTTCATTGTTATCATTCTTTAGTGTTCTCACCTTTCCAAAAGTAGTACCTGCTACGATTGGATCTCCAATACGAAGAGTACCATTTTGAATAAGTAATGTTACAACAGGTCCCATAGATTTATCTAATTTAGCTTCTATAACAGAACCAAGAGCATATCTATTTGGATTAGCTTTTAATTCTTGCATTTCAGCAATTAAAAGAATGTTTTCTAGTAAATCATCGATTCCCTTACCTGTAGTTGCTGATATCTTAACAAATAAAGTATCTCCACCCCATTCATCTGGTGTAAGACCATTTGCTGCCATATCATGCATAATTCTATCTGGATCAGCAGTAGGTTTGTCTATTTTATTAATAGCTACAATTATTGGAACATTTGCTGCCTTAGCATGATCAATCGCTTCTTTTGTTTGAGGCATAACCCCATCATCAGCCGCAACAATTATAATAACAATATCAGTTACACTAGCGCCCCTAGCACGCATTTCAGTAAATGCAGCATGACCTGGAGTATCTATGAAAGTTATCTTTTTTCCATTATAAGATGCTTGATATGCACCAATATGTTGTGTTATACCACCAGCTTCGCCACTTACAACATTAGCCTTTCTAATCGTATCTAGAAGAGTTGTTTTACCATGGTCAACATGTCCCATTATCGTAACAACAGGTGGACGAGGCAATAAATCACTTTCGTCATCTATAATCTCTAAATTTTCAAAATTAGCTTCATCTTGTGTTTCACCTTTTTTTAGTTCTTTCTTATAATCCATAACTAAAATAGAAGCATCCTCAAATGATATTGGATCATTAAGACCTATCATTACACCAAGACCAACTAATTTTTTAACAAGTTCCACCCCTTCTACTGAAAGAGAGTTCGCTAGATCATTTAAAGTCATATCCTTGTTATAGATAATAACATTGTCATCTTGTTCTGCCTTGTTAGAAATTAGTTTTTCCTTGTGTTTATACATTTGCTTTTTACGATTAGCTATATCACCTTTTGATGTTTCACTCTTTTTCTTTAGTTTTTGCTTTTTAATAGTATCATCAACTTTGATATTTACTTTAGAAATAATTTCTTCTATTTCTTCATCATCAATCATTTCTTCTTCCACTACTTCTTCTTCACTTGAAAAAACATTATCTAAGGTTATAATGTGCTCTTCATCAAGCATATCATCTTTATCTGATAAAGGAATCCCTAATTCTGCACACTTCTTTAAGACTAAATCAACATTTTTTCCAATGTCATTAGCATATTCTAAAACACTCATCATGTTTATCACCTCTTTCGTTATTTTTACTTACTTATAATGCTTTCTAATTCATCATATACCTCATTTGGTACTTCAATTTCTAAATGACGATCTATTTTTTTGCTTATTCTCGCCTTCTTTAAGATGTCTAAATCCTTCTTAATGTATGCGCCTCTTCCATTAGCTTTACCAGTTAGATCAACAAAAACATCACCATCATTGTTCTTCACAACCCTTAAAAGTTCACTTTTAGGGCATTTTTCATTACTTACAACACATGTCCTAAGTGGTACTTTCTTTATTTTCAATTTTACTCATTCCCTTCAGTTTTTATGCTGATACCGTAATCTTCCATTTCTTCTGGTGTTTTAATATTTATATTATAATGAGTCAATTTGGTCGCTAAACGAACATTTTGACCCTTTTTGCCAATTGCTAAAGATAAATTTTCTCCTTCAGCCATAACAATAGCTTCTTTACGTTTTTCATCAGTGATAAAAACTGAAATATCACGAGCTGGACTTAAAGCATTTTTAATGAAAACCGCTGGATCTTTGTTATATTCAATTAAATCTATTTTTTCACCATTTAATTCTTTTAAAATACGTTCTATTCTTTCACCACGTTCACCAATACAAGAACCAACAGCATCTATTTTCTTGTTTTCAGAGTAAACAGCCACTTTACTTCTATTCCCTGCTTCTCTTGCAATGCTGTATAAAACTACATGGCCATCGTGAAGTTCTGGAATTTCAAGTTCTAATAGTCTTTTAACAAAACCATAATGAGATCTTGATAAAAGTACTTTAGGACCCTTAGGGGTGTTTTCAACCTTTGTAATATAAACTTTTAAAGAATTACCCATAACAATTGTCTCACCAGGTATAATTTCCTTCTTTGGTAAAATACCATGAGTACGACCTAAATCGATATAATAATTTAAGGCATCCTCTCTTGAAGCCATTCCAACAACAAGTTCATCTTGTTTTCCCTCAAACTCGTCCATTATACTTTCTCTTTCAGCTTCTCTAATTTTTTGCATAACAACTTGTTTTGCAGTAGATGCAGCTACACGACCAAAATCCTTTGGTGTAACCTCTTCTTCGATAGTTTCTCCAACTTCAATTCCTGGCACTATTTTTTTAGCTTCTTCTAAAGTAATTTTAACAATACTTTTAGGATCTACCTTTTTTTCGTCATCTTCACCTTCTATTTCTTCAACACTTTCAAGTTCTAATTCAAGATCCTCATCATCCTCTATTTTATCTACTACAGTTAAAACCGAAAAAACTTTAATCTCTCCTGTTTTTCGATTTATATCAACTCTTACATTAGTAAGAGAATCAAAATTTTTCTTATATGCTGTTGCTAATGCTAATTCCATCGCTTCAAAAACAGTATCACGCGAAATGTTTTTCTCCGCTACAATATGATCTACAGCTCTTATAAATTCTGCTGAATCCATTATTTACTTCCTCCTTTTTCTTTAGAACACACATCCAAAACATATGTATCGTCTATAATATCTTCTTTATCTATAATAGGATTTATTATTTTGGTTGCTGCTACACAATCATCAACATCCACATATGGTGCTTTATCAATAACTATTCTCAAAAAATTTATGCCATCTTCTTTTACAAAAACAACATCATCTAAAATGATACTTATATCAGATAGCGGTCCTTCAATTAACTTTCTAATATCCTTTCCTTTTTTCATAAATCTCTCCTCAATTTTAAAGAGTGAGATAATCTCACTCTTGATGTCTAATATATTATACCATATATTTCTAAGTTGTGTATATTTTTAATCATCTTATAATAATTTTTGTTATAATAGAAATATAATAGGAGGCCATAATGAAGAATATCTTAAAATCAGTACTAGTTATAATATATTTTTATTTATATAAAATATCAATTTATATTCCTTTTGCATTACTTGATTTCAATTACGAAGACATACCTGTTTTTTATAATATAATCACACAGATTGTTTTTGTAATTTCGCTTGCAATAATATATAAAAAGGACTTAAAGATATATCTTGAGGATTTTAAAAAAAATGGAATTAGCCATATGAAAGTAGGATTTAACTATTGGCTTGTTGGCTTGTCAGTTATGATAGTATCAAATATAATTATTGGCTTGTTTTCACCTCTTAGCTTGCCTGAAAATGAACAAGCAGTTAGGCACGCTTTAGATCAAAACGCTATATACATGGCTATTTCAGCTGTCCTTATAGCACCAGTTATTGAAGAAACACTATTTAAAAAAACCCTTTTTGATATGATTAATAATAAGAAATTCTTCGTAATCATAAGTGGCATTATATTTGGAGCCTTTCATATTATAGGTAGTGCAGAGTCCCTTTATAGTTGGTTGTATATAATACCTTATGCTTCTTTAGGTATAGCATTTTCATACACTTTTGTAAAAACAAACAATATCCTAACACCTATTATTATGCATTCATTTCATAACTTAATAACAATTTTGCAAATATTTCTTTTATTTTAGGAGGTTACAATGAGTACCAAAAGACGTTTAAAAACAAAATATAAAATAATAATTCTTTTTTTACCACTTTGTATTTTTGGCCTATTATGGTCACGTTATATAAGTACATCAGGACTTGTAATAAAGGAATATAAAGTTGTAAACAAAAAATTACCAACATCATTTAACGGACTTAAAATTGTTCATTTCACAGATACACATTATGGAAGAACTACAAATAATAATGAATTTAAATACTTGGTAAGTGAAATAAATGAATTGAAACCAGATATTGTTTTTTTTACTGGTGATTTAATAGATAAAGACACTGTTATGAATAATAAGAAAAAGAAGGAATTAATAAAACATTTAAATAATTTAGATGCTAAGATCGGTAAATATGCAATAAGCGGAAACCACGATTTACAGTTTGATGAATATGATGAGATTATAGAAAAAAGCGGTTTTCTAAACTTAACTAATTCATTCGACATTATTTATAGTAAAGAAAATGATTCTATATATATAGCAGGATTAGAATCGGAAATAATTGGTTCCCCAGATATAAAAAGTATCATGCAACCAATTGAAACTGGTGAAAAAGAAGATGTTCCAGGTTACAAAATATTGCTTTTACATACACCTGATACAATATCAAAGATAAAACACAATACTTTTGATTTAACCCTTGCAGGACATTCACACAATGGTCAAGTAAGAATTCCTTTTATTGGCGCAGTAACTAAACCTAATGGCGCGAAAAAATACTATAATGAATATTATAAAGTTGGAAAAACCGACCTATATATATCAAGTGGTATTGGCACTTCTACTTTAAATTTCAGATTATTTAATAAACCTTCATTTAATTTCTATCGCCTTGTAAATAAATAAGCAAAATACTCACTTTATACCCCCTTTTTCATACAATGAAATGAAAGGGGAGATTTACGATGTACGGAAGAGGACGTCCTTTTAGACCTCGTAGAGGATATAACTTGGGATTTGGATTCGGAAGAAACAACTTCTTATTACCATTCACTTTAGGTGCTGTAACGGGTTCTTTTTTCAGACCACCTTATCCATATTCTTATTACCCATATCCTTATAGTCCATACTTTTTTTATTAAACTAAAAATCCTTATGATAAGGATTTTTTTAATGGTATTGTTATAATTGCTTTAGTCCCGGTCTTAGAAGAAGATCTATAGTGTAATTCACCTTCATGAGCTTCAAGTATTTCTTTAGATAGTTTTATACCTAACCCTGTACCATTCTTCTTAGTCGTAAAGAAAGCTTCCCCTACTTTACTTTTAGTTTGTTTGTCCATTCCAACCCCATTATCAGAAATGGTAATTACTAAATTATTTTGATTAATTTTTGAGTCTAATCTAATTAGCCCCTTTCTTGTTGTAGGAATAGACTCAATGGAGTTCTTCACTATATTTATAAGTACTTGTTTTAACCTATCGTAATCTCCTTCAATATAAATCTCTTCTTCGCTAACATCATATTTAAAATCTATCTTTTTTTCATTAGATAACATTATAGTGATTTCCGATATATCATTTAACAAAAGTGAAATATCCATCTTCTTTTTATCAACATCAAGCTTTGTAAGATTCATAAAATCATTAATGAGAGTGATAGTTCTTTCTACTTCCTGCCTTATAATTGGTATATACCTTGTCACATGATCCTTATTATTATAATCACACATATCAAAATATCCTTTGCAAACCGCTAGAGGATTTTTAATCTCATGTGTTATTTTAAATAGCGAATTCCTCAGTTGTTTTTCTCTTTCAAGTTCTTTTATAGTTAAATGAAGACTTACTATCTTTTCACTCTTTTTGATCAAATAGCAAAGGATTTGGGTAATAGCATAATATGCAAAGGAGACAAGTATAATTTCTTTTAAAGATTTAAAATTATCTATTTTAAAATAATTAAATTCGTATAAAACAAAAGTTATTTTGATAATTACAAAAAAAGTTATTTTTGTCGAATTGCTTATATTGTTTTTCTTAAGTAGGTAAAATAATAAAAAATATATTATCATTTCTAATGCAATTAAATAAATATTAACATTAAATATGCAAAAATAATATAAACCTATTAATAGTGATAAAGATATATATATACTCTTCTTTCGACTTAAATGCGCAACTAAAAGTGGTATTAACATAAACATCGCTTTAATATATATATACTCAGTATCTATTTTTAATATCAAATAAAGTGTTGAAAAAAGAGCTACATCAAATAGAATATCACTTGTCTTTCTACCAATGTTTTGTTCATTAATAAAATAAATATAATAACAGAATAATGGAAACAATATAAATATAAAATTCAAAAATAATGTTTCTAATATATTCATAAAATCACATCCTTACATTTCAATTATAAAAATGAGTTCAGTAGAATAATGTCGAAAAATAAAATAATTAAAAGTATATTGTTTTTTAAAAAAAACATTTATCTTTTTATGTCAAAAAAAAGGTAGTAACTATTTACTACCTTTTAAATCCTCAATATATTTTTTTAATTTTTGCCCGTCAGGTCCTAATATTATCTTTAATTGATTATCAATTTCAACAATACCCTTTGCCCCCAACTTTTGAATAGCTTCTTTATTAGCTAAGGTAACATCATTAAGCGTTACTTTAAAACGAGACATATTAACTTCTATATTGATAATATTATCTTTTCCACCTAAGCATTCAACTAATTTATTAGCTTCAATATGAAAATCCTTTTTATTTGCTTTTAAAATTACTAACGCAATTACAAGCAAAACAATAGCTATAATTAAATATTGTAAATATTGCACATTTATCACCTATAAATATTATACTATAAATCGATTTGAAATAAAACAACAAAAAACTTAGGTCTTAATTACACACCCTTTTAATCTCTGAGAATATGTTATATTGAAAATAAGTAAAGGGGTGGATTTTATATGTGTAATGAAAACAAAGACTGCAAATGCATAAGTGATATCCTAAAAGTAATAAACATTCTTCAGAAAAAAGCTGAACACTTCGATGAAAGTGACAATAGATGCGACAGACCAAAGCTTGATTGCGACAAACGCAAAGGCGAATGTAACACTAGACCAGTTCAATTAATACTATGCTGTCAAAATGGCGATAACCCATTGGTAATGCCAACTACAACAGGTGTAGCGCCACTTGGTGATGTAGGTTGCCCAACACCAGCATTCTCAAGTGTATTTAGAGTAGAAAGGGTTGACGACTGTTGTGCTACTTTTAGAGTATTAGTGCCTAAAGAACATCAAAAAGTATCAGAATTTTGTTGTAAGGAAGATTTTAAAGCTACCGATTCATTCTTCACTGTAGATTTAAAATGTGTTTGTGTAATTAGATGTCTAGATGATACATTTGTTGATTGCGTATAGTTAAAAAGGTCACATAAGTGACCTTTTTTTTAAAGTTCAATATCCTTTATATTTTTTATATCAATTAGTTCCTCATCAATAGTAATAAGTTTGCCACTTGTCTTTCCAATTATATTCTTCTCAAGTTTCCTACCATCATTTAAAGTAATAGTTGTTGCTATTTTGTATACATAGTTTGGTGAATTGAACAAGCTTTTAATCTTTTCATCAATATCTATTTTATCTTCTACAACCTCTATATTATCTTTATTGCTATTAAAAGAACAATACACCGTCTCGTTGTTACAAATTTTTTTGTCTATTTTGTTAACGAAAATGTTAGGCAACTTCTTTTTCATAAATCAACACCCTTATCTATCATTAGTTTATGCATTAATAATTCAAAAGTTGCAACATGAAATAGTTAGTAGATGGTATAATAAATATATGGTGGTGATAAGATGAAAAAAATATCAAGATATAAAGTTGAACTAAGCATTTTAATTCCTCTTATCATTCTTGCTGTGATAAGTGTAATAACAATATTTGGGGCAAGTGATATAATTAAGGATAATTTTTCAAATGCTTACCTAAAACAAATATTATGGTATATCCTAGGCTTTGGTGTTGCATATGTAGTTATGTACATTGGAACAGACTTTTTACTTAAATATTCTTGGCTATTCTATATTGTTGGCATCATTAGTTTAATACTGCTGCTACTTATTGGAGAACCTATAAATAATGCAAGATGTTGGTTTTCAATTGGAAATATTGCTACTATTCAACCAAGTGAGTTTATAAAAATTATCTTAATCTTAGTTCTAGCTAGAGTAATAAATGATTTTAACGAGCAAAATTCTAGGCCATCTATAAGAGATGAATTTTACTTATTAGTAAAAGTTTTTTTAATTGTTGGTATTCCATCACTTCTTACTTTTCTTCAACCGGATACTGGTGCTGT
Organism: Mollicutes bacterium; assembly: GCA_012841205.1. Taxonomy (GTDB): domain Bacteria; phylum Bacillota_I; class Bacilli_A; order RF39; family UBA660; genus UBA5348. Next base: position 249 of record DUVE01000074.1, on the reverse strand, counting down.
AATTATTTATCTTGCAATAACACTTGCTATGTTAATTTCATCAGGAATAAGATTTAGATGGTTTGCAATTATTGGAGGCTTAGCTTTAATTTTAGCTGCTATATTTTTTGGAATATACTTCTTTAATAGCGAATTATTTATTAAGATTTTTGGGACTAATTTTTTCTATAGAATGGATCGTATTTTAGATTGGCAAGCAAAAGATGGGATGCAACTTGGCAATGCCCTAACAGCTATTGGAAGTGCTGG
>DUVE01000073.1 GCA_012841205.1 Mollicutes bacterium | reverse complement strand
GGTATAATCACGATAGAATAAAATTAACTCTAGGTGGCTATTCACTATTCAATATAGGTTAATGAATCAACAAATGATATAATAACTACAAAGAACATAAAGTACAAGAAAATGGTATCAATTCACAGGTCACCAAATAAATCACCTAATGTAGTATTTTTTCATTAGGAACTGCTACTGGTTCGCTTGCAGTATTTTTTCTACTAAAATGTTTTTTAGCTTTTGGATCTTTTATGATTGCATCTTCTCTATATAAGCAATCAAATGAAACCATTGGTAATTCATCTAATTCTTGTTCTGTTAATCCTAGCATTCCAACAAATTCATCAAAAGAAACAATTTTAATATTTGCTCCTTCTTCAACTGCCTTATTAACATACTTGCTTTTAGAGCAAGTTCTTTCAGTACCATCTTCATTCAAAACTTTATATGTTACAAAAACATCACATAAGCTAGCTTTCATTACATAAGTAGCACCTTTGTTACAAAGCATTTGAACTATATTTAACATTTGTCTATAATGCAACTCTTCATAATTGATAGATATAGAAAACTTTAATCCATCAAGTGTTTTTTCTTCATCTGTAGTTGGTAGTACATTATCTAAAAACTGAAGAAATGTTTTGTATTGCTTTGAATTTCTTTTCATCAAATTAGAACCTTCACCAGTTAAATTTTTTTCCATGTTTTCTTCTTTAATCATTCTGGCGATTTCTAAAGATTGAACTACAAAGTTCTCATTGTAATCCACAACTGAAGGGCATATATCAATTAATTCTTGTGCAGTCATTTCTAATCTTTGAAGCATAACTTTAAATTCATACATAGTATTTACAGCATCAACTTCAGCATCATGTTCCCCTTCTTCGCCTTCAATTTCTAAATCATTTAAGATGTTAACAACTGAGGTGTCATTTTTAGAAGAATTATATTGTTTATAAAACTCTTTTATATCGTAAAATTTAAAATCGATACTAGGAAGACCATATCTTTGACAATCACAGTTCAATGCTTTAGCATCACCATTAATTGAATGACCAAAAACATAATCTGCTTCCTTAATCAATTTTACTATTTCATCATAGTAATAGTCGAATTCTGGATTTTCTTCATATTCACTAATTCGTCTAGTTAATATTGTTCTAACTACACGCCAGTCCCACTCACAACGCATGATATTAGGATTGATAATAAAATTATCTCTATCTAAAATTTGAAAATTCTCATCTGTGACCACATAACCAAATTCACATATTTTTATATTTCCACCCTTTGAAGTTGCATATTCCAAATCAAAAAATAGATACTTCATTTTACTCTAACTACGTCCTTGTTACAACAGGTTTTCCTGAATAGTTTGGTCTATCTAAAGTCACTAAGATATAATCACTCTTATAAATTTCTTTATTTGAATTATCGTATTGAACTAATATAATCGCATATTTTCCATAAGCAAGACCAGTAATTGAATGGAAATATACATCTTCTGGAGTTTTATATTTTGCCATCAATTGATATTCATTTTGAGTTTTGTTATTGATAACCTTTGTTCCAGTTATAGTATATAATTCAACTTTGCTGTAAGAAAAACTATCGTTTACAGGTTGGAAAGTGACGTTAATAATACTATCACCTGTTGTTACCTTAACATTTGCTTTCTCTTCTAATGCTTTTTTATGTTCAGCCATTACTTTTTCATCATATTTTTTCATATCAGCTTCTACATAGACAATTGGAATTTCAACAGGATCAACAACTCCATTACTAAAATGAATCTTAATTTTTTCAATTCTGTTATCATAATCCAATTCAATTAAATATTTGTTTTTTTCACTTTCTTTTACAATATGTGCTTGTCCATTTAAAACATATTCAACTTTTTCAGCTACTGCTATTAACAAATAAATATTATATTTTTTTACGTTATAATTTTCATTTTGTACTATAGTAACTGTTTTATAATCCCACTCGAATGACGATAATGATACATTCTTATCTGTTCTATCATAATCAAATCTTACTGCAGATTTAATAGCAAATTCTTGATACTTATTCATTGTCATTCCTCCTATCCTAAATCACAAACATACTTAATAAGTGATTTTAACTCATCAACTGTAAGAACTTCTTTTGATTGTTCTGGGTGTACAATTCCATTTCTATATTTTCTTAGTTTATGGAATAATTTAGATCTGTCAGACTCAACATTATATCCCCAACCATCATCTTCATATCCATTTTTTTCAGTAAATTTACTTAACATTTCTTCAAATGTTCCTTCGTACTTGTAATCACATTTTAAAATAGCTTCTATTTTTACACAAAGTTTTATAACAAGCAATTCTAAATTATTAGATTGAAGTAATGATTCAAAGTATTCTTTTGTTAATCCATTTGTTAAAGTTTCTTTATCTATTTTTAGTTGTAAATCTTTCAAAATTTTATCTTTTAATTCTTCTGATGTAATTCTTGGTAATGGTTTTCTATTATCCCAATAGCCATAAGGTTTTTGAATAACAAAGTGTTTTCTGTTAACGTCAAATGCATTACCGCTTAAATAAACATTTTCTGATACTGATTTGATTGCTGATTTAATACCTTCAATTCCTCTTCCTTCAATAGATAAACATAATACTGAATTAGCTATTGAAGAAAACTCATTATCAACAGCAAATTCATATAATTCTCTATATTGCTTTTTAGTTAAATAAACTTCTAACATTTCTTGGAAACAAATAGGATAGTTTTCAAATGCATATTTAATTAATTTAAAGTCATTACATTTTAAGAGCTTATCAATGTTGACAGTTCCAAATTCCATACAAGATGTAATAAAAATATCATCTTTTGATGCTTTGCCATCTTTTTTCATGCTTTCAGCATTAATAGTTCCATCAGCTACAAATTCTGCTTTAAATAATTTATTAAAGTTGTTTAAAATTTTAGCATTTTCAATATCTCCACTATTTAAAAGTGATTCAATAATCGTTACTGGAACTGCAATTACAGAATAATTGCAATAACTGTCAATCATTCTTGCTTCAGCTACCACAAAACGATGACGATCTTTTTTTCTTTCGTCCTCTTTTTTTCTTGCTTCTTCATAATCACTAATTGCTTTATTATTCAACTCTATTATTCTTTTAACAATTTTATCGCTGATTGCTTTTCTTCCTTCTCTTACTACATAGCCTAAAATATTTGTATAAACTATTTGCCAATTAACGATGCTATTAAGCATATTTTTTTCGTTGATTGAAAGAATTCTAGTCAAGATTGAGCTTTCGTCTGGTAATAACGGTAATAAAGATTCAACAAGTTTACTACTGTATATATTAGAGTGACCACTTCCTGAATATCTTGCATCATTTACAATATAACCCCATTGATCTCTTCTCATAGTATGTTGAAAAAAGTTAATTTCTTCTAATGATTGAACATCATCATAACTAACAATCAACTTTAAAATTTGTTCTTTATTAAATGTTGATGATCCTCTTGAAGATGAAGAAAATAAATTTTTCACGCCAATTCTTGAAATAAATGATTTATAGACGTTCGGACATTTATATTTTTCTAAATAATAAGTTATATAATGACCAGATTCGTCTTTTCCTTGCAAATCGATACCTTTAAATAAATCAACATTATCTTCTTTGCATGATAATTCCATTTTACTCATCACAATGATTTCAGGTTCTTTTTCTTTACCAGTCAATAAATAATCCAATGAAACTTCAAAGATATTAGCTAATTCAATTAAAATAGTGATTTCTGGATTACCTTCCCCTGTCTCCCATTTACTTACTGCTTTATCAGTAACATGAACTTTTTCTGCTAACTCTAATTGAGTCATGCCTTTTTTCTTTCTTAGATTTTTAATTCTTTCATTTAATGTTTCGGCTTTTCTTGTAAATACTCCCATGTTTTCGTCCTCTTTTTGACACTTTTATTTTAACAAGTATGATAAAAATTTTCCTACCTACTCTTCTTCTAGTTGAGTTTTTCTCTACTATGAGTTTACAAATTGAACTCTACTGTTAGTTGAATTGTACCATTTTTTTCTTAAAAACACATAAAAATTACATAAATTTTATGTAAAACACAAAAAAAGTCCCTGACTCCAAAAAGGAAATCAGGGATAATTTTAGTTTTTTAATAAATTGATTGTTGCTTCTATCTGAGTAGTAAGCCAGTTATTTATGTCACCATAATTAGTTGTGATGTACTCTTTAACTTCTTCACTTAGCTGAGAAAGAGCTATTTCTTTTGCTTTGTTAAGAGCTTCAAGTTGAGCTTCAGCACCAAAGTTTCCACTCTTCTTAAGACTTTCTACATAAGTTTGGAACTATGTGTTGGATTGAATACTTTGAATACCCTAATAATTAACGCGTGAATACCCTTAAGTCTATTAACTTAAACACTCTATGGGTAACAGCACTATGTTTCGATGTGGCAAAGTGTTTCAATTGATTACTCGAATCGATCAAGATAAATAATTTATCTAAATATAAGGCAGAGTAATAAAACTGTAGACTTATAAGACCATAATTTATACCCGCAAAGATATAAACATCATCTTTTTTTGAATTATTTTCCATAATCTATTAAGCTATCCCTAAGTGAAATAGAAATTTGATTTCATGGCTATTATAGTCTTGATTTTAGGAGATACATCTGGATACTGGTTGATTATAAAGTATCCTTAGTATTTGTTAGCAAAAAGCCTACTCAAATAAGCATTTGAATCATCAATCTTGCTTGGATTACCTAAAGCGTGATTATAGTCAAATGCAATTCAATATCTTACATTTTTTACTTTTCCAATACTTATACTTTCGATAAACGTTACTTTAAAACTTCTGAGTTACAATTTGAGATTAAGACATCACCCAATATTTCTCTATTTAATATAATCTTTTTTCTTCTCTCAATTAAGATTGCTTTTCTGAACAATATTGCACTGGAATATGCAAACAAACCCTTTATAGCTCAATAATACGATCGACAAAATCAAAGGTCTCATTGTGTGTAACTATCAAAACTGTCTAACTGAATTCTTAAGATAATCTTTCGGTGCTTGAAAGAATCGCTCTTTATCATAAAGCCCCTACTGATAAACACATCTTGCGGTCGTGTATCATTTAGGCCTCCTGATGATAAATACATTTCATATTTACGTGCGGCTTGTCATAATGAAGGTTCGTTCCCAATTGTGATTAAAACCACGTATAACTTAAATTCTCCGTTTCATAAGCTATTCTTTTGCTTTCAATCCTTCACAAGATACTTCCTGCATATAATTGTATTATTTCAAAGTACAACTTTTTGGTACCAGTTCACATTTTGTCACTGG
>DUVE01000072.1 GCA_012841205.1 Mollicutes bacterium | reverse complement strand
TTTTCCCAGCATGCTCCTTTTCTTGACATACTTACTCTATATCCTTTTTTCTCCATATATTTTTTATATGCTGTTTGAAGATATACCGAACCTTGATCTGAATGGATTATTCCTTTGTGGTTTGGAACATTTCTTAAAGATTCAGTTATTAATTTTGTAACGTTCTAGTCTTGTGATTCTCCACGATTTTTTTCAGAAGAGCGAAAGACTTTTTTAATATTTCATATTCCAAATCTTTATCAATTTTGTTTCTACCTTGCCTACCATTAAGAGGGATACCATTTAAATACCTTCGTTTCCAGTTTGCAATCATACCTCTGGACTTTATGTTATATTTCTCTTGTAATTCAGTGTATGAACATCCGCTTAATAATTACTTTACAATTCTTTCTTTTTCTTCCGGTGTCCACTTCCTTTTTTTTGCATAATAAAATACCTCCTCAGTTTCATTAAATTTATTATACCATTTCGGTTTTTTATTTAATGTCCACTTTAAAGGTATTATAATCATAGCTCGTCTTTTTTTTACTTAAAAGCATATAATTCATTGGTGATTGAATGATATATATTGAAAAAGTGGGATGGGCTATTGCAACTGTGTTTCTCCTTTCGAGCGGTTTATATTTCACTTTTAAACTAAAAGGAGTTCAATTTAGATTCAAAGACATGTTTAAAAGTTTTAATGAAAGCAATGACGATATAGGGGTTACCCCTTTTGAATCTCTTGCTATAAGTTTGGGAGGTAGGATTGGAGTTGGCAATCTAGCTGGAATCGCATTAGCAATTAATTACGGAGGACCAGGTACAATTTTTTGGTTATGTTTAAGCACTGTGTTATGTTCCACTAATGCTTTTTCAGAATCAGTTTTAGGAGTACTTTATCGGAAAAAGGATAACAAAGAATATATTGGGGGTCCTTCTTATTATATAAATCATGGAATAAAAAAAAGGGGACTTGGTCTTACTTATGCTGTGTTACTAATATTTACTTATATAGGTGGTTTCCTGTCCGTCCAGTCAAACACAATTGTAAAATCTATTGAACAAGTCTATAAAATAGATCCGAAATCTATTTCTATTGGTATTGCAATACTAACCATTATCATTATATTTAAAGGATTAAGAGGTGTTGCTTTTTTTTCTGCTAAAGTAGTTCCAATCATGACTGTTGGATACATATTGATATGTTTCTATATATTAATATTAAATGTGGAGTTTATACCTCAAATCATAAAAACAATATTCACTGAAGCTTTTAACCCGACATCAGCAACACTTGGCATATTCACGCCGATAATTATTGGAGTACAGCGAGGAATCTTTTCAAATGAATCAGGGATAGGAACGGGTGCTATAGCGTCAGCTACCGCTAATACTGATAGCCCATCAAAGCAAGGTTTTATTCAAACTCTTAGCATCTATGTAGAAACATTAGTGGTTTGTAGTTTAACAGCATTTGTAATCTTGCTTTCTAATTATGATCAAACATCTTGGTACAATATTAATGGTATTGAAATAACTCAATTTGCATTTAATTATCATTTAGGTAATATTGGAATATACGTTGTTATGTCATCGATATTTCTATTTGCTTTTTCATCCATTATCACTGGATATTATTATGGGGAAGCTAATCTAAGATTCTTGTTTAAGAGGGTTAGCAAGAGTGGAATTGCTGTTTTTAGAATATTAGTTGCCTTAATATTGTTTATAGGAGGAATAGCATCTCCTAAAATAATATGGTCAGTTGCAGATATTTTAATAGTCTTTTTAGCAATAATAAACGTTTATGCGATAATATCCCTAAAGGATGATGTTATTAAGGAATATAAATCGTACCGTAGTAAAAATAAATGATATAATTATATTAGGTGATTAACATGGTTGTAAATAAAGAATGGGATGAGATTTTAAAGAGTGAATACGAAAAAGAATATTTCGGGCAATTAGTAGAATTTATAAAGAAAGAATATAAAGAAAAAACAATATATCCTCATGCTTCGCATATCTTTAATGCTTTAAAAATAACAACATACGAAAACATTAAAGTTGTAATATTAGGCCAAGACCCATATCACGGGGAAGGAGAGGCGCATGGACTTTCTTTTTCTGTGAGAAAAGGGAACAGATTACCGCCATCCCTTGTTAATATTTTTAAAGAATTGAAAAGTGATTTGGGAATTTCAAGAGAAGAAGGGGATTTAACCGATTGGGCAGAACAAGGGGTCTTATTACTGAATACTGTTTTAACAGTAGAGAAGGACAAACCAAATTCGCACAAAGGAAAAGGGTGGGAACAATTTACTGATGCTATCATAAAGAAAGTAAATGAAAAGGATGAGCCAATTGTTTTTGTTTTATGGGGAAATAACGCTAAAGAAAAAAAGGTTTTAATTACCAATCCTAAACATTTAATTTTGGAATCATCACATCCATCACCGTTTTCTTATAATCGTGGATTTAAGGGAAGTAAACCATTTTCTAAGATAAATAAATTTTTAATAGCAAACAAAATAGATGAAATAAAATGGAAAAAACAATAATTGTTAGAAAACGGTTGCATATAATGTAGTAAGTGTGATAATATTAATGTTAGATTTAGTTAAATTTTCTGTACCTCCTTTTAACCGGAAGTAAGATAAAAGCTTAAATCCAATATTACCAAAAGGAGGGTATACAATGGAAGATAAGACATTAACTTGTAAAGAATGTGGAGCAGAATTCCCTTTCACAGTAAGAGAACAAGAATTCTACGCACAAAACAATTTTTCTGAACCATTAAGATGTAAACCTTGTAGAGATGCAAGAAAACAAAACAGAAACGGTAACAGAAACAGATTTGATTCTGATAGAAATAATTAGTATCAATAATAACTAGAAT
>DUVE01000071.1 GCA_012841205.1 Mollicutes bacterium | reverse complement strand
TGGAGCAGATGATGGGAATCGAACCCACGTGGTCAGCTTGGAAGGCTGAAGTTCTACCATTGAACTACATCTGCAAATATCTGTCATGCAATAATAATTATACCTTTTTTATAAATATTGTCAACCTATTAGGTGGTTTTTTATGATAAAATTAAAGTGGTGATAATATGAAAGTGTTAGTTGCGGATTTTGATAAAACTTTATTCGATGAAAATTATATTAAAAATATTGAGTCTATTAAGCAATTTACTGATGAAGGTAATGTTTTTGTTATTGCAACAGGTAGGCATAAAGATTTTCTAATCAAAGATATTAAAGATTATAATATTACTTATTCTTATTTGATATGTAATGATGGTGCTATAATCTTTGACAAAGAAATGAACGCCTTATATAAGAAAGACATTCCAAAACAGACTGCTATTGATATATTAGATATTCTTAATAAAAGCAAGTTTGTTAGTGAGCCTAGTATTTATACAGGTTTTGACATAACAAATAATATAGATGGTGATGTTAATGGGATATATGCAAAATTTTCAAACCGTAAGGAAGCTAGCAAATTATTAGATATTATTAGGCAAAAACATGATAATATTGATGCTTATTTAAGTATAGAATGGATTAATATAATAGAAAAGGAAGTAAGTAAAGGTAGGAGTATTAAATACTTGGCTGACAAATTAGGTATTGATGGAAACAATGTTTATACAATAGGCGATGGCATCAATGACTTATCTATGTCTGATTATAACTTTAATAGTTATGCAATGGAAGTTGGAATAGATAAATTAAAGAAAGGAACAAAAGGAACATACCATGCTCTTTATCAATTAGTTGAAGACATAAGAAAAGACTAGTACAAATTACTAGTCTTTTTAATTTTTTGATGGTTTCTATTTATTATATCAAACTTGTCTGTTTGTCTATAAATTCTTTCTATATTTTCGCATCTTACATCTTTTAGCAACCTGTTTTCATTTTCCTTTGGATCTTGGTGCCATTCACATACATGCATTGCAGGTTCATCATAATCAAAACTACTAAATATATATTTTATAATATATGATGTTTCTAAAACATAAGGTTCTACAATATTATATTCTTTAGCAACTAGTTCAACATAGCGATATATTTTGTATAACAAATCCTCATCAGAACAATGTAACTTCAGATATGATGATCCTTTTATATATAATTGAAGTTTGTTTTTTCCAATATAAAAAGGCGCCGGATTACTTATATTTCTTTTTATAGTTTCTAAAATGAACCTATCAGAATACTCTTCTTTTTGCTTAATTGTGTAATTCATTACTTCAGCCCCCTGTTTAGCGACATTATTATAACACATAATTAATTTTATTCAATAGTTGAAATATAATTTCTATCTTTTTTTGTAGAAAAAAGATACCAAGTGGCATCTATTTGTGATATGACTCATTATTTATTATTCTAAAAGCTCTATATACCTGTTCTAAGAGCATTACTCTAAACATTTGGTGGGGAAAAGTCAATTTAGAAAAAGATAAATTAAAATCTGCTTTCTCTTTTATCTCTTCATGTAGTCCGTGTGACCCTCCAATAATAAAAGTTATATTTGAATAACCAGAGGACATTACATTTTCTATCTTTTTAGAAAGTAAAATGGAATCTAAAGTTTCCCCTTCTATTTCTAGAGTTATTACATAATCTTTTGCGTTTATGTTTGTTAAGATTTTGTTTTTTTCTTTAGTAAGGTTAGTTATTATATTACTACTGTTCTCATCATCAATTTCAACAATTTCTACTTTAGTGTATTTTGACAATCTTTTTAAGTATTCGAAAATAGCATCTTTCCAATATCTTTCTTTTATTTTACCAACACATATAATTTTAATCATACTTCAATTACCTGCGTTCTCTCATCTTGTTTTGCTATAGTTATATCTATATCTTTTTTTGAAATCGATTTTTGTAAAGTTTCAAAAGCTATCTCTTTAGTATTGTTATCTTCGCTTAAGTGCGCTAAAACAATGTGTTTTGTTTTTTTTCCTACTAACTTTGACAAATATAGGGATGCCGCCTCATTAGATAAGTGTCCCATATCACTTGCAATACGCTTTTTTAAATGATAAGGATAAGAACCATTATAAAGCATCTCTATATCGTGATTACTTTCCATTATGTAAATAATCTTGTTTTGTAAAGTTTCAATATATCTTTCATTTATATAGCCGGTGTCTGTAATATAAACAATACTATCATTGATTAGAAAACCTACTGAGTCCAAAGAATCATGAGATGTTTTTATTATTTTAACATTAAAACTACCTATCGTTGTTTCATCATCAAAATAATGGTATTTAAATTCTTCTAGTAATTCGGTTAATGCGATCATCATCTTAGGCATTACATATATAACCGGTTTATATTTCTTATAAAATGTTTTAAGTCCTTTAGTATGATCTGTATGTGTGTGAGTAATAAGAACAGCATCTATCGTTTTTGGGTCAACACCTATCTCATTCAATTCTTTTTCTATATAACTACATGATTTACCTATATCGATAAGGATTCTTGTTCCTTCATTCTCTATATATGTTACATTTCCCTTACTACCACTTGCAAGTACCACTACCTGCATTTTATTCTTCCTCTTCCTTTTTATAGTTTAAGAAAGTACCGGTATTTGTTTTAAATAATAAATCTACTTTTCCTGTAGGTCCACTTCTGTTTTTTCCAATAATGAATTCACTTTCTTTATTGAAATCATCTGTTTTAGCTTCTTTATTGTAGTAGTCATCGCGATATAAGAATGACACTATGTCAGCATCTTGTTCAATAGAACCTGACTCTCTTAGGTCACTCATGAGTGGTCTTTTATCATCCCTTTTTTCAACCTCTCTTGATAATTGAGCTGCAGCTATGATAGGGATATTAAGTTCAAGAGCAAGTGTTTTTAATGCTCTTGAAATATCCGAAACTTCTTGTTGTCTATTTCCGTTGTATCTTTCAGCACTTGTAACAAGTTGCAAATAGTCGATAATAACTATATCAAGACCACTAGGTGAAGCTGCTAAACGTCTACATTTAGCTTTTATCTCACCTATTGTAATACCTGGTGTATCGTCAATAAAAATATTGGTATCAGCAAGCTGACTCATAGCTTCATTGACCCTTTTCCAGTCATTATGTTCTAATCTACCAGTCCTTATTTTTGATAAAGGTATTTGCCCTAAAGAACTTATCATACGAGTTGCTAATTGTTCTGCATTCATCTCTAAGTTAAAAATAGCCACAGTTTTATTATCAGCTGCCATTGAAGTAGCTAAATTAAGCACAAAAGCTGTTTTACCCATACCTGGTCTAGCTGCAATAATTATAAATTCCGTAGGTTGAAAGCCAGAAGTCATTTTATCAATATTCCCAAAACCTGTAGATAATCCTGTTACTTCTCTTCCTTGAGCTGCTAGTTTTTCAAGATCAGATTGTGCCTTATTTAAAACATCCTGAATATTTCTAAATTCGTTCCCTCGCCTCATTTTAGAAACACTAAATATTTTTCGCTCAGCACCATCTATTAATTCATTAAAATCCATCTCTTCATTATAAGCATTGTTAGCAATTTCATTTGCTGTATCGATAAGATTCCTTAACAACGCTTTTTGATTAACTAAATTAATATAATAATCAACATTAGCTGCTGTTGGAACTGAATTAACTATTTCTAATAAATATTCAACACCACCGATTGAATCTAATTGTTTTTTATCCTTTAAACGAGCTGAAACAGTAGTAATATCAATTGGAATATTACTATCTTTGAGCTCTTGCATACAATCAAATACTTTTACGTGAGCATCAATATAAAAAGAGTCTCTTGACATCTCATCACTTATTTTTTGAAGAGCATATTTTGATAAAAATGCTGCACCTAAAACTGATTGTTCAGCTATAACATTATGTGGTACTGTACGACCATTCATATAATCACCACTATTCCTTTACTACTTCTATTTTTAAATCCAAATGAACTTTTTTATGTAATTCAACACGTACAGTGTGAAATCCTAAGCTAGATATTGGACTTTCTAAAATAATACTTTTTTTATCTATGTCATATCCCATCTTACCTAGTTCTAAAATTATCTGCTTTGATGAAATACTTCCAAATATTTTGTTTTGATCACTTGTCTTAACTTTGAAAACAAGTGTTTTCTTCCCTAATTCTTTTTTTATCTCTTCACATCTTTTTATTTCTTTTTTCTCTTTTATTTCTTTTTCTTTTATTTCATTATTAAGACGATTTACACTTGTGTTTGTTACTGGTACTGCTAATTTATTTTTAATTAAATAATTTGTTGCATAACCATCACTAACTTCTTTAATATCGCCTTCTTTACCTTTACCTTTTACATCTTTAATAAATATCACTTTCATTAAAAATCACCTTCTATTTTTTCTATTATTTTCTTTAACTTTTGAAAACTCGATTCTAATGTTTCTCCGCTTAATTGGGTTGCTGCATCAGTTAAATGACCTCCACCATTTAGTTTTTTCATTATTTTTTGAACATCTACTTTAGAAAATGATCTAGCACTTATTCCTATCTTGTCATCACCTATGTAACCTATAGTAAATGATGCTTCAATATCCTTAAGAAGAAGCATGGCATCTGATATTTTAGCTAAGTCTTCGTTATCATATATATGTGATTCATGACCAGTAGCAATTATAAAATGATTATTTATTATCTTAGCTTCACTAATTACTTTTTGCATGTCATTATATTTTTTTATATCCTCTTTAAGTAAATATTGTACTTCATTTAAATTAGCATTACATTTATACAAATAAGCTGCTGATTCATGAGTCTTATAATTAGTTTTTCTTATAAATCCATTTGTATCTACAAAGATACCTGCAAGCATAACACTTGCTACATACGGATGAATATATATATCTAAATTATCTAATAAATCAATTATAATCTCTACAGAACTAGACTGCTCATAACCAATATATTCATAAATAACTGGTACGATCTTGTTAACACTTTCAATATGATGATCTATTACTATTTTGTTTTTTACTGTCAAAGATTTCTCATTTTGAACTAAATAAGGAAGTTGTGTATCAACAATAATTAACAATGTTTGATCATCTACGTTACTTTCGATATAATTCCAATTTTTAATCTTAATGTTTAATTTTTGGTTTATAATTTCTTTTAAACTTTTTTCAACCCCGTCTTCGTGAGTTTTATCATCTATTAAAAGACAAGTATCTTTTCCCATAGATTTACAAAGATAATATAAGCCTAAAGAAGAACCTAGTGCATCTAAATCTAAGTTTCGATGCGAGGTAATAATAACTTGCGACGAATTGGCAATTGCTTTTTTTACTAACTCAGAATTTATTTGCATCTAATCACTTCCTCCATTTTATTATACTATACATTATTGTTTTTTTCATAAAAAAAAAGATAAAACTATCTTTCTTATCTTGTGTATGGTACAAGTGCCATAAAACGAGCTCTTTTGACTTGTGTTGCAATATATCTTTGATGTTTAGCGCATGCACCTGTAACTCTTCTTGGTACAATCTTATATTTTTCATTTATATATTTTTTAATTATTTCAACATCTTTATAGTTTACTGATTTACCAGCACACATTTGACAGATCTTTTTTCTTTTTCTATATGGTTCTCTCATATAATTTCCTCCTATCTAAAATGCTATGTCATCCTCACTTAGTTCTATCGTTTCACCAAAATCAGCAAATGGCTCATCGCTTATATTTGTTGTCTCTGGTGGGATTTGATTTTCATAACCACTAAAATCTTGAGGACTAACACTTGTGTTTCTTTGATTTTTTGATCCTAAGAACTGAACGTTGTCAGCTACAACTTCAGTAACATATACTCTTTTACCTTCTTGGTTTTCATAATTTCTTGTTTGAATACGACCATCGACACCTACTAAACTACCCTTAACTAGATATTTTTTAACATTTTCCGCTTGTTTTCTCCAAACAACAATATTTATAAAATCCGCTTCCCTTTCACCACTTTGATTTGTGAAAGTACGATTTACAGCAACAGTAAATGTAGCTACAGCTGTATTGTTGCTCAAATATCTAAGTTCTGGGTCCTTGGTTAAATGACCTACTAAAAAAGTTTTATTCATAATGCAACTCCTTAATCTTCTAATCTAATGATCATATGACGAATTAAATCTTCGCTTATTAATGCTAAACGATCAAACTCGTTTATCGCTTCTACTGGAGCTTCAATCTGATATACATAATAGAAACCGCGCTTATATTTTTTGATTTCATAAGCCAATTCTCTTTGACCCATATTTTTAGAATTTAAAATCTTTGCGTTATTACTAGTTAAAGTATTTTCGAAACTAGATACAACCTCTTTTAGATTTGCTTCCTCCATATCTGGTCTTACGATAAACATGATTTCATAATTCATGTTTTCACCTCCCTTTGGACTATTGGCTTTTCTCAACTGAAAAGCAAGGAGTAATTAAATACTCGACTATGATTATAACAATAAATTTAATCAAAGTAAATGATTTTATCCATTTTATGAAAAAAATATAAAATTAATTACTATATATTATAGATATACTTGTTTATGATAAAAGTTTCATATTTTATACGTTTTAGCATATTATTTAATAGCATTTAGAGAGGATGATTTTATGAATAGCGGATATTTTACTAATCCAACTTTTCCTGGGGTACAAACAAATGTTGGAACTCCAAACCAGCAATCAGTACCATCTATGGAACAGATGATAACAGGAGACCAATTTTTGGAGCAATCATATATTGAAAATATTTTAAGGTTAAACAAAGGAAAGATAGCAAGATTTTACATGTCGTTTCCTGATTCAGTAGAATGGAGAGATCGGGTTTTTACAGGTACTATTGAAGCTGCAGGAAGAGACCATATTGTAATTAGTGATCCAAACACAGGAATATGGTACTTATTGCGTATTATCTATTTAAACTATGTTGAGTTTGATGAGAAAATTAACTATAGTCCTTCTTTTGGACAGATAGGACAAACAAGATAGAAGGATTGAAAAATCCTTTTTGTTTTGATATAATTTATTAAGAGTAAGGTGATCATATGGAAAAATTAAGTGGTTTTTTACTTTTAATAATTATTATTTCAATTCTTAGTATAATCTATATTTATTTTTACAATAGATTTCAAAGATACCTAATGAAGATAAATGAGGTTGAAAGCAGAATCGATATAACTTTACGTGAACGTTTTGACCTTCTTTGTAAAGCGGCTGATTTTATTAAAAGTAAAAGTGATGAAGTTATAATGACTAAATTAGATGATTTAAAAAATCAAAACCTATCTAGTTTCGATTTTGAAAGAGAACTTGTTTCCATGACAAGGGAGTTTCAAAATATAAAAATTACAAATAGAAACTTAATTAAAATGTCAGATTTCACAACTCTAGATTTTTCACTTAATGAAAACGAAGCGGAATTAAGTGGATATATTTTATATTATAATGATAATATTGCTAATTTTAATAAATTAGTTAGAATGTTTCCATCAAATATTGTTGCTAAACTGTCTCGTTTTAAAGAAAAAAATTATTATGATGGAAAAGATTTAAATGATGATGATATCAACGATTTTAAATTATAATTATTCTAAAACATTTTTCTTTTCATCTTCAACTCCTTGTTTATAAATAGACAATTTATAATTAACATCAACTGTTGCTAATAGAATTGAATCAGGACTTTCATAGCCCTGTTTTTTTATTTGTTTTATAAGCCATTTCTTATCTTTTTTAATTTGCCTTAAATTATCTTCCATTATATTACCGTCGATTATAACATTAGCATATAAACCTGCCACTGTATCTTTAAGCTTTAAATCTTTAAGTGTTACAGGCCTATTTTCTGTTTTGGGTAAGAAACTAATATGTCCGGTGGTTTCCATAATCGCATATGAAATATCATCTATATTAAAATAACCATCATTTCTTGCTTCTTCCAATAAATCGTTCAAATCAACAAGTGCCCTACGTAAATTTTTCTTAATTATTTCTCCGTTCTTAATTAATATTATTGGGACTCCCGTAAAAAAACGTCTTAAAGCAATGCTTTTAATTGTTAAAACTGATATTAGATATGCAATAATGGCATATACAACCATCGCTATAATTGCATCAAAAAAAGGAACGCTTTCGTTAATTGCCATTTCAGCAGCTATAGACCCCATCGATATACCAATAACATAATCAAAAGCACTTAATTGGGATATTTGTCTTTTTCCAAGCATTTTCGTTAAAACAAATAAAACTATAAGTGAAACAAAACTTCTTAAAACAACAAATAAAAAATTCATAATATTTCTCCTATGTTTTATATTATGCCCTTGAAATATATTTTTATAAGAATGATGTATATTAATATTTTTTTATTGAACACTAAATATAGGTGATGTTATGTTTGAACGACATTTAATTATGGATAGCGACAACGAAAAATCATTATATTTGTTCATTAATTTTGATTACGAATTTAGTCGTGAATTAGGTACAAAGGGAACAAAAGATAAAGCTATGTCATTATATGATAAAGTTATTGATTATATCAAAAAAAATGGAATTAATTTTAAGGTTGGTAAAGTGTTTTTAGTTGTTGGAGGGATCGTAATTGGTGCTTTATTTATTCAAAACAATCAATTTAGTGATTTAAAAAACGAATTAGAGCCTATGTATAAATATGTTGAACAAATAGATATCTTTAATGACGATACATTAAAGAAAAATATCCAGATACAAAAAGAAGAGGTTATAGATGTTATTATTGAAAAATCAACACAAATTAACACCAATCAAACTAACAAAGCAACAATTGATGTTGCAGAAAAAAAACAAGCGGTTACTACTAATCAAAGCAGTCAAGTAGCTACTGAGGCAAAACAATCTACATCTACTCAAGAAACTACCACTCCACCTTCATCAGTCGAAAAAATTGTGACTCTGTATAGGTCAAATGGAACTGTTGAGCAGATAGATTTGGAAAACTATGTCATTGGAGTGGTTGGTGCTGAAATGCCTGCATCTTTCCATCAAGAAGCCTTGAAAGCACAAAGTGTAGTAGCAAGAACCTATGCATTAAAGAAATTATCAAAACACCAGGCACTTAGTGACACGTCGTCAGATCAGGTTTATAAAGACATTAATCAGCTTAGATCATTATGGGGAAGTTCTTTTGACACATATTACGAGAAAATTAAAAATGCCGCACAGGCTACCGAAAAACAATTTTTAACATACAATGGAGACTATATCGAAGCAGTTTATCATTCTACTAGTAATGGTAAAACAGAAGATGCAGTTGCTGTGTGGGGCAATTCATTTCCCTATTTGGTAAGCGTAGATAGCCACTGGGATTTAGAGGCAAGTAGCTTTCTTAGAGAAACAGAAAAAGAAAACACTCTCTTAAATTCTATCCTTGGGATTAGTTTTAATGAAACTAATAACGTTAAAGTTTTATCAAGAACAAATAGCAATAGAATAGATAAAATTGAAATTAATGGTAATATCTATACTGGAATTGAACTTCGTAAGTTATTAGGACTTAGGTCCACTGATTTTGATATAAATATAGAAGATAATCATACCGTTTTTACAACAAAAGGATACGGCCATGGAGTTGGAATGAGTCAATATGGTGCGAACGGAATGGCAAAAGAAGGTTATAATTATGAACAAATTTTAGCACACTATTATCCTAATACCCAATTAAAAAGGTGAAGTTTATCTTCACCTTTTATATATTCCATCTTTTATTAATAACATTTCTTTTATTAAAATTTCAATGTTTTTTTCTTTAGAAAGATTACGTTGAAATACTTGAATAAGATTACGCATCATAATTGCTTCTATTATTTCAACAATATATATTAATTGTAATCTACTATCTATGTTTAATTTATCTATATCAACAAGTTGAATTATTTCATTTAAGTTATCTTCTAAATTAGGTAAAAACATTCTTTCTGTTTTATAATCCATATTTAAAAATATATTTTTAAAATATAATTCATTCTCTTCTGAACTTACTTTAATTAATATGTATTGATAAAGGTCTATAAAGGATTTTATGATTTCCCCTTTATAATTTACTAAATTCTTTGAAAGACGCTGTTTTATATCTTTTGAATGTATCTCTAGTATATAATAATATATATCTTCTAGATCATCAAAATATTGATAAAAACTCCCTCTTGGAATTTTAGCATCCTTTATTATATTAGCTACAGATGCATCTTTAAGTGATGCTCTAGTAAATTCTTTCTTTGCAGCATCTAAAATTCTTTCTTGTTTATCAAGTGGCAAATTTAAAAAGGTTTGTTTAGCCATATTCATCACTCCAATGACATTATGTCATAATTATTATATATGTTATTTGATTTAAAGTCAATATTTAATTATTTATAAAATTGTTCTAAACCTCGTTCACATTTATTTCCCATTACATCTATTATATCTTCATTTTTATAAATACATACAATTTCACAGTTATTAGGGCAATTCATACATTCATAACCTTTTGTTTCAAACTTCATGTCTGTAATCTGAAACGAAAAAGGTTCGCTCAAATCTGATTCCTTTGATAGAATTGCTATTCCTAATGCCCCCATTAAATGCCCTCTTTCATCTACATGTATCTTTTCATTTAATGTTCTTTCAAATGCTTTTACAACACCTTTGTTCTTACTCACTCCTCCTTGAAAGACAATAGGGGCTTTGATTTTTTTACCTCTTGCTACATTGTTTAAATAATTATTCGCGATTGCATTGCATAAACCTGCTATAATATCCTCTTTTTTATAACCTGATTGCGCTTTGTGAACTAAATCTGATTCAGCAAAAACAGTACACCTTGCTGCTACTTTAACAGGATTACCAGATTTTACTGCTATGTCGCCAAAATCCTCTATATCAACCCCTAATCTTTTTGCTTGTGAACTCAGGAAAGCTCCTGTACCTGCTGCGCAAAGAGTATTCATAGCATAATCCATTACTATTCCGTCTTCTAAAATAATAATCTTCGAATCTTGTCCCCCTATCTCTATTATTGTCCTTACTTCAGGAAATATAGATAAAGTCCCAACAGCATGAGCAGTTATTTCATTCCTAACCATATTAGCACCAATCATGCGTCCTATAAGTTTTCTGGCACTCCCTGTCACACCTATACCTAATATAAGTATATTTTTTTCTTCCGTTTTTCTTCTTAACTCATTTATTACTCTTTTTACTGCATCCATTGGATTTCCTTCTGTCCATAGATAGCAACTACTTAATATTTCATTGCTTTTATCTATAATAACTCCTTTAGTTGAAATAGACCCTACGTCTATACCTAAATAACATTCTCGCATTACTTACTCCTCCTCATTTTGATCATGTCATAGAATGCCTCTAATCTAGTTCTAATCCCCTCTATTGATGTTTGATTATCGAACGTAAAATAAAGAATGGGTATTTTATAATCCTCACTAACCTTATTTAAAATATGCATCGCACCGATTTCAGGAGTACACCCAAACGGCTTTATATGAATTATGCCATCATATCCTTCAAGGGCTAAAGTAATTACTCTAGCTACATTATCCATACCATCAGCCCCTATAGGATACTTACAGTATTTGTTACATATTTTTAATAATTTTTTATTATTAAACCTTTTAGTTATGACTAAATATGTTATATTTGTAAACCTCTTCACTTGCACATTCATCTTTCCTAATAACTTTTCTAAATCATAATTAGCATAATGTTCCATCGACGTATATAACTCACCTATAACACCTATTTTTATTGGGTTTTTTGGTTTATCTACCTTAAGTTGTCTGAAAAGTCTATTGTACCTATGGTATAGTTTGAAAAGATGAAAGAACCCCTTTGTTCTGCTAAACATCTCTAACATTTCTTCAAGTAAATTTTCAAAGCTATGTCTTTCAACTTCGAACCCTATATTTTTTCTAATATAGTGATCAATCTTATCCATGTAATGTATCATTTTAAAAGTAAGAGCTAAATAATAAAGGTATTTTGTAAATTTTAATTTTGGATTTAACTTTTTCATCATCTTATAGGCAGAAAATATAGCCACTTTATCAGTTTCAGTTAAAGTATAAAATTCAAATTCATATCCCATATCTTTTAATATTTGTTTTTGCACCTCATAATAATAACCATATCTACAGCCCCCACCAGCTTGAATAAGAACATTTGCACCTTTTTCTAAAGCCTCTATAAAATTACCTAGATTATATTTAAAGGGCATACAAACAAATTCAGGGCTATTTTTTATCCCTAATTCAGTTGTTCTTTTAGTGATTTTAGGCGTATCTAAAATGTTACAGTCCGTGAGATGTTTTAAAAAAAAACTTATTGGTACGTGATAATTAGCTAATTGCGGAAAAGCTATTGTTTTATTATTCATTTTGTTTTAACCTCGCTTTAATAATATCTATGAAACTTTCAACCCTTGTTTCAAGACCTATTTCACTACTTAATTCATCTATTATTAAATTAATCATAGGTTCTTTTATCTTCCTTAGGCACATTTCATTTACAAGTGAATCAGGTCCACAAGGAAAACTAGTAAGCAGAATTATACCATCAATTTTTTCACGATAATATAATATAGCATTTATAATATCTTGGTTATAGGTCCAATATAAGCTAGGCGAAATCTCCTTATATCTTTCTTTAGCTTCACGATAGTCATATATGTCACTATAGATAATTTCCACATCCATATTTTTTAAGACTTTAGCAACTATTCCTCCTATTAACTTATCATGTATGTTATATGCATGTCCTGCTAACAATATTTTTATTTTTTTGCTCTCTAGCAATCGATTTTGCTTAATCAACTTATGCTTTAGATTTCGTTTAGTAATACGTTTAGCTTTCATATAAGCATGAGTCGATAAAGATTTACTAAATCCAAGACTTTTTCCCATTTTTATGAAAGCCTTTTTTTCATTTATACGATTATCTGCATCAATGTTATAATGAATTATCTTATTCTTAAACAAGTTTTTAACTATGTCATATAATGCATAAAAATTTGTACAGGTTTTTTCAAATCTTTTTAGCGAGCATATTCTTGGTACTAAAATATAATCAACCTTATCTACAAGATAAGCTATATGGCCTAAATATATTTTTAAGGATAGACAAGTCTCATCGATGGCATATTTTTTCCCCATTTCTAAAATTTCTTTATCACTTGCTTTGCTATATACTAACTCCACACCAAGTTCATAAAAAAAATGTTCCCATAAAACATGGTAATTGTGGTATAGAAGTGCTTTAGGTATTCCTACTGAAATCATTTCTTTTTTCATAAAATGTTTAGCCTCCAACAAATTATATTCAACAAAGCATAAAAAAAGAAGCATGTTATATACCATACCTCTTTTTAATCGGTTCTATAATATTTGGTGTG
>DUVE01000070.1 GCA_012841205.1 Mollicutes bacterium | reverse complement strand
CTTCCAAAATTAATAGATATTCCTTAAGTAAAGGAATATCTTTGTTATACATTAATTTATTAATACTTACAAATAATTCTTTTTTGCTTTGTTTTAATTCTAATGATATCTTTTTAATTTCTTCTATTGATACTTGAAGCGGAGTCATAACGGACATTCTTTCAAGTCCAATTATAAAACCGCTACAATCCTTATATTTAGGTATTTCATCTACCTTACTTGGCATTATCAATATTTTCATTAACTTCATCCTTTCGTTTGGAAACAGCAAGACCATCTCCTACTTTAAAGAATTCTGTATCAAAATCTTCATTATCCTTTAAAAAGATAATATACTCTTTTATTTTATCTACTAATTGTCTTAAATTTTTCTTTTCTATTCTTTCTTTTTGTTCAACTAAACCATGAAAATATATATTATCGCTTATGATAGTACCATTTTTTTTCACATTAGGTGAAAATTTTTCGAAAAATTTAGTATACTGCCCTTTAGCTGCATCAATAAAAATAAAATCATATTTCTCTTCAAGTTCAATATCAAGGGCATTTCCTAAAATAAGATTAATTCTTTTTTCTAAATTAAACCTTTTAATATTTTTTAATGCTTCTAAATATCTGACTTCATCCTTTTCTATAGTTGTGACAACAATCTCAGGATCAACTAAAGCCATATTTATAGCTGAGTAGCCAATAGCACTTCCTATCTCTAAAATAGATTTTACATTGTTGCGTTTTATATAATTAAGTAAAAATTTTAAGCCATATGTATCCATTATAGGAACATTATTCTCATCGGCATATTTTTTCATTAATCGCATGTTGTTAATACATCTCCTTTATTGTCAATCAAGTATATGTTTTACAATTTCTCTTGAACTCATACTTTGATTAATGCTAAAAGTCCCTTCATTTAGCTTTTTAATTCCATTTAAATTCAAATATAATTTAAACATTTTGGGGTTTCTTATTAATTTTTCCTCATACAACATAGTTGCTACATCATCTATACTATCTCCATCTGAGATGACTACTTCTTTAACTTGACGATCTTCGCCTACTGGACTCAAATGATAATTAAACAAAGAACCAACTATTAGAATAAAAAGGCTTAATGAAAAGAAAAGGAATATCGCAACATTTCTAAATCTTTCCATAAGCTAATGCAAAACGAGCTTATTGCTCGCCTTGTCCTTCATTATTATTTTGTAAGTTCTCAAGAATAGTTTCAATTATCTTCCATTCTTTTTCTGTCTCTATTGGTCCAAGATCAGAAGCTTCTTTTTCTGGATCAAATGTTGAAGCGTATACTTTAGTATTACCTTCTTCATCAGTTGTATTATCTGTATAAATAATATAGTGTTTTCCAGTTTCGTCTGAATCAAATGTGAATAGCACTTCACATTGTACTTCTTTCCCTTCGTCATTAATGACAGTAAACATATTTTTTTCTTCCATAATTCTATCCCTTTCTATTTTTATCTAAATATGATTGAAGAATAAAAGTTGCTGCTAATTTATCCACTGATTTCTTTCTTTTCTTTCTTGACATATCTGCCTTAATCAATAAATTGTTAGCTTGAACAGTAGTCCATCTTTCATCTTCTAAAATAATATTCTTACCAAGAAAATCTTCTAATTTTTGTTTAAATTCTAGTGTTTCGATTGCTCTTGGACCAAGTGTATTGTTCATATTCTTAGGTAATCCTAAAACAACATTTTCAACTTCTTCTTTTTCTATAATATCTTTAATAGGATTAAGTAATTCATCATATTCTCCCTCATTAAAGAAAATAGTTTTATAAGAACTTGCAATTAAGCCAGTTTTATCACTTATAGCAATACCTAATGTCTTAGTACCTAAATCTAAACCAATTGATTTCATAATATATTATCAAAATAATTTCGAACTAAAACATCTATTATTTTAGCACGATCGAGCTTTGATATTTTTGCTCGAGCCTCCCTATGACTAGAAATGTAACCCGGATCCCCGCTCATTACATAACCAACCAACTGGTTAATTGGATTATAACCTCGTTCCTCAATCGCCTCGTAAACTTCTTTTAAGGTCTCAGCAACCATAGCCTCATTAAGCTCTTCAACATTAAATAGACTAGTTGTATTTGATTGCATACAATCACCTCGCTTTAGAATATTACATCTATATTTTATCATTATTACTTCTTTATTGCAACCAAAATATTAACCCTTGTTTTATAACTTTTCTTTTATATTAGAAAGAATTTCGTCCAAGTTAGTAATATCTGTTCCACCACCCTGGCCGAACGTTTTAGAACCCCCACCATTTCCAGAAGCTTTAGTAGATGCTTCTTTTATAAGAGCACCACAATCAATATTTGCAGCTATGTCTTGATGAGCTTTAGCTATAAAATTAACATTATTCTCTCTTACATTAGCTATAAATACAAAACCAACACCAATTTTTTCACTCAAACGATCAACTAATTGTTTTAAAAAAGGTATATCGTAATCTTGCGTTCTAGTAACAATGTACTTGTAACCATCTTTTTCAACTACTTCATCATCAAATGAAGATAAGTCTTCTAAAGCTTTTGCATTTCTTGCATTTTCGTATGCCTTTTCTAAATCTTTAACCTTTTCCCTTACATTAGCAACCTCTAATCTATTATATATAATATCTGCATATGATGTAGGAGCACTATTATCAATATGTACATCAAAGTTTAATGTGATACCTTCCCCATATGCTTGAGCTATAATCCTTTTTGCTTTTTCAAGTAATCTTTTCATCTCTTCGTTGTAAGGATCAATAACGCTATATAATTCAATTTCAATATTCTTATCTGTTGTTGCTTCTATTCTAAACACATTTGAGCCTTTCGATTCGAAGGTTTTAATAGCAAATCTGTTTATATCACCTACATTTTTAACATGAGTTCCACCACACAATTCAATTGCATCATATAGCGTAACAACTCTTACTGTATTTTCATATTTTTCCTCAAATAAAGCTACAGCGCCCTTTTCTTTTGCTTCTTCTAGTGTCATAGTCTCAATTATAGCATCTGCTTTAGTAGCAATTTTTTCATTCACAAGCTTTTCTGCTAAAACTATTTCTTTATCACTTATATTATTCTGATACGTAAAATCAAATCTCAACTTCTTATCATCAACACTAGAACCCGCCTGTGTAACAGACTCCCCTAGAGCTTCTTTTAAAGCCTCTTGTAGAAGATGTGTTGCGCTATGATTTTTAGCTATTTCTTCTCTTCTTTCAACATCTATTTTAGCTTTAACTAGATCGCCCACTTTGACTTTACCATCTGTTTTACCATAATGTAAATGCTGGTTGTGAGGAGCTAAAGTAACATTTTCGACATTAAAATTTAAATTTTGTCCTTCAATAATTCCTGTATCAGCAACCTGGCCTCCCTTTTCTGCATAAAATGGGGTTTTATTTAAAATTATATAACCTTCTCCAGTTAACTCTGATACCATTTTCTCGTCTTTTATTAAACCTATTATTTCTGCTTCTGTTTCGTATGATTCATATCCAATAAAAAGACTTTCTTCTTTGAAATCTAGCAAATCTTTATTTTGTGTTTTCATACTTTTTTCCTTCCCTCTAGCTCTCCTAGCTCGTTCTTTTTGTCTTAACATACAAGCGTCAAATTCACTTTTATCCATCTTATAGCCTTTTTCCTCAAGGTACTCCATTGTTAGTTCACAAGGAAAGCCATATGTATCATATAATTTAAAAGCATCATCTCCCGATATAACATTAGATGTAGCAGACTCAATCATTTGTTCTAACCTCTCCTCACCACAAGATAAAGTTTTTCCAAACAAAGTTTCTTCTTTTAATATTAAATCAGAGACTATTTCTTTTTTATCTTCTAAATTAGGATAAGCGTCTTTCATAATTGATATAACTACAGGAACTAAATTATAGATAAAAGGACCTTCTATACCTAATTTTCTTCCATAACGAGCTGCCCTACGAAGTAACCTTCTTAAAACATAACCACGCCCTTCATTTGAGAATGACGCACCGTCGCTCAAAGCGAAAGTAAGTGCCTTAACGTGGTCTGCTATTACTTTAAAAGACATATCGTCATTATATTCTTTCCCACTTATCCTACTTATTTCCTCTATAATTGGCAAATATAAATCAGTTTCGAAATTCGTTTTAGTATTTTGAATAATAGACGTGATTCTTTCAAGTCCCATTCCAGTATCAATATTCTTACTAGGCAGTTCTTGATACTCTGATCTATCAACACCTTCTTTAGCATTATACATACTAAATACATTATTCCATATTTCAACATAACGGTCATTTTCTGTTTCTTCTTTTAGTAGAACTAGTCCTTTTTTTTCAGGATCATATTCCTCACCACGATCATAGAATATTTCACTATCAGGACCTGATGGACCTTCTCCTATTTCCCAAAAATTATTTTCAAGTCTTATAATATGACTAGGATCAACTCCTTGTTCTATCCATAAGTCATAAGTCTCATCATCATCTGTATAGATAGTCATATAAAGTTTATCTTTATCTAAATTAAAATACTTCTCACTAGTAAGAAGTTCATATGAGTAAGCTATTGCCTCTTTTTTAAAATAATCTCCAACCGAAAAATTCCCAAGCATCTCAAAGAATGTATGATGTCTAGCTGTTTTACCAACATTTTCGATATCATTTGTTCTAATGCATTTTTGACTACTTACCATTCTTCTATTTTTAGGAACAATTGTTCCGTCAAAATATTTTTTAAGTGGTGTTACCCCTGCATTGATCCAAAGCAATGAAGGGTCATTTAGAGGTATTAAAGAAGCACTAGGAATTATTGTGTGTCCTCGTTCTTCAAAATATGTTAAAAACATTTTTCTTATCTCATTACTGCTCATTTTTTTCATTTTACATGTTCCTTTCACGAACGATTTCTGTTAATTTCTTGTTCAAATCATCTAGTGTTCCGTCATTGTGAATATAATAATCAAAATCATCATAATGATCAAAACCTGTTTCAGTAATATCCTGTAATTGTTCTTTAGTAAGACCATTATCAAAGTTATCTCTAACAATTCTAATCGTTATAACATTATCAAATACTGATTTAGGTTTTTCTACTTCGATTTCTAATCTTGCATCATCTATTATTATTACATCAAAGAAAAACGAAAGAATTTCAATATCATCGATCATTCTATTAACAAAAAAATCCTTTTTTCCTAATTTACCCCTAATTAGATCTGTTCCTAGGGTTTGAAGTAATTCTCTTGGCTTTGTTGATTCACATCCGTCCCAGCCAAAATGGTTTTTAGCATAATCTTTGACATGCTCGCCATATGAAGCTATAGCTACTTTTTTGCCCATGTTTTCTAATTCTTTCTTCAAAAAGCGGGCTGAAGTGGTTTTGCCGTGTCTTGCTTTACCAGTAATTATATAAATAATAGGGTTTTTATTAATAAATTCCATATTTATTCATGATCCTCTTCTTTAAATCTTAGTATCTCAAATTTCTGTTCAGCAAATAATAATACAGATTTAATAACTGCAATTAAAGGAGTTGCTATAATCATACCAACAATTCCAAAGAAATAACCAAACAATAATAATCCAATTAAAATAGTAACCGGATGAAGTTTCATCGTTTTGCTCATAACTAATGGTTGAATGAAATTTCCTTCAATAAATTGAATAATAACAACTGCAACAAGGACAACAATACCTGTTGCAATATCCTGGGTAAACGCAACTAAAACAGCAGGAAAGGCACCTAAATAAGGTCCTATATAAGGTATAACATTAGTGATTCCGCAAATCAAACCAAATAATAACGGCGCTTGTAAACCTGTTATTGTAAATACTACTGAACTTAGTATAAATACTAAAGTCGATACAAGAAATGTACCTTTAATATAATTAAATACTGAATCATTAGCATTTGTAAATAATGCAAGCGCGTCCTTTCTAAAAGCTTTTGGTATCATCGACATTAACACTTTTCCAACATTATCAAAATCAAATAATAAATAAAAACCTATCATAAGCCCTACGGCAACAATACCTATAGTTGAAAACATTGCCTTTACAAAACCAATAACAGTCATTGGAATATCTGTAGTAAGTGAACTAACGAAATTGTTAACTGAAAGAACTAAATCAGCTTTAAACGTTTCAATATCAATAAAACTTAGATCACTAAATCGATTCACAAAACCATTTAACCAGTCTGTAATACTACCAAAAATGTTTGGTAATATAGTAATGAAATCATTAACTTGCCCTAGCAATAATGGGAAGATAGTAGTTATAACCAAATACAATATTAGTAACATCACAATATAAACCAATGCAGTTCCAACCACTCTACTTATTCCACGTCTATGTAAAAATTTAACACAAGGATCTAAAAGCCAAGCAATAATAATTCCTATAAAGAAAGGAGATAAAATCTTTATTATAAGCAGTAGGAAAGGCAAAATCTGCCACTCTTTAAATATAAGTGTTATAGAATAAATTCCTACAATAACTAATAAAACATATAAAATTTTTAATATCTTACTTCCTAATTTAATTACTTCATTTAAACTTTTAGTATCTACTTTTTCATTATTAAACAAATTTCTCATGCGATACCTCCATCACATAAATTATATCACATATTACCCATTGTAATATAGTGTTCTTACCTTCTTAATCGCGATTTCTATTATTAATTAAAAACAATCTTAATATCTCAAGCATATTAGAGATAAGAGATGCAACATATGTTAAAGCTGCAGCTGTAAGCATATTTTTTACAGGTTGCTTCTCAGACGTTTCTATCAATTTCTCTTTTTCTAATATTCTAATTGCTCGACTTGATGCATTAAACTCAACAGGAAGAGTTATAAGTTGAAAAACTAAAGTAGCTGCTAGTAGGATAATTCCAATAAGGGCGACATTAAAAGCCGATGCTAGTATTCCTATTACAAGTACTACGTATCCTATACGTGATGCTAAATTAACAACAGGCACAATTGTATTTCTTATCATTAAAGGAGCATATTTTTTATTGTGTTGTATAGCATGACCACATTCATGAGCTGCAATAGCAACAGAGGAAATTGTTGTACCATGATAAACTTCACTAGATAACCTAACTACTTTACGCCTTGGATCATAATGATCAGTCATTTTACCTTTAGTTTCCACTATTGTTATATTCTTAAGTCCGTTTCTATCCAATATTTCACGAGCTACATCAAAACCTGTTAATCTCTTCTTATTTTCTGTAGTACTATACTTACTATAAGTCCCACTTACTAGCAATTGAGCACCTAATACTAAAAGAAAAGAAAGTAAAAGCAATCCTAATTCCATATGTTATCCCTCCTTAATTTCATATGTGGTACCTTCTCTACTATCCTTTATAACTATTCCCATAGATAATAGATAATCTCTTATCTCATCAGCCTTAGCATAATCTTTTCTAGATTTTGCCTCATCTCTTTCCTTTATCATTTCTTCTACTTTGATAACTAAATCATCATCTAAAACCATCTCTTTTATATTTAATAAGTCAAGTGATAAAACTTTATCAAAATCTTCTATTAATGAAAGTTTAGTATTATTGTTTAAATCATTTGATTTAATAACTTCAAACAAAATAGTCAATGCATTAGCAGTATTTAAATCATCCTCTAACGATTCTTTAAATCTTTTTTGATATAGGGAAAACTCTTTTTCCATAATTATACTGTCATCTTGCTTTATGCTTTTAATCCTATTTAATAATTTTTCGTATGACAAAGAAGCCGTATCAAGTGATTCATAACTAAATACTAATTGATTACGATAATGAGACCCAAGGCAAAAGAAACGATATGCCAAAGGTTTATATCCCTTTCTTTCTAAAAGCGATAAAGTTAAAAACTCACCCTTTGATTTACTCATCTTGCCACTTTGATCATTTAAATGCTCAGCATGTACCCAATAATTACACCATTTATGGCCTAAATAAGCTTCACTTTGAGCAATTTCATTTGTGTGATGAGGAAATATATTATCTACACCACCACAATGAATATCTAAGTTCTCTCCAAAATGTTTCATGCTTATACCAGAGCACTCAATATGCCATCCAGGATATCCAACGCCCCAAGGAGAATCCCATTTCAAGGCTTGATCTTCAAATTTTGATGATGTAAACCAAAGTACAAAGTCATATGGGTTTCGTTTATTCTTATCTTCTAAAACATCTGACCTTGCACCAACTATTAAATCTTCCTCGTTACGACCCGACAACTCATAATAACCATCAATTTTATTGATATCAAAATATACATTGCCGTTTGCAACATAAGCAAAATCTTTTTCTAACAATGTAGAAATAATTTTTATATACTCATCAATTAAGTCAGTTGCCTTCTCTATAATGTCAGGTTTTTTAACATTAAGTTTCTTGGCATCCTCAAAAAAAGCATCAGTATAGAAATCTGCTATTTCAAGAACACTTTTCCCTTCACTTTTTGCACTCTTTAACATTTTATCTTCGCCAGTATCAGCATCTGACGTCAAGTGTCCTATATCTGTTATATTCATAACTCTTTTAACATTATAACCAATATAATTAAGTGTTTTTTCAAAGATATCCTCAAATATATATGTCCTTAAATTACCAACATGGGCATAATTATATACCGTTGGTCCACAAGTATACATCTTAACTTCATTTTTATCTATTGGCATAAATTCCTCTACCCTTTTGGTAAGTGTATTATATATTTTCATATATACCTCCTTATTTTTGTAAACGATTTAAAACAACATCTTTACCTAATAAATATATCGTATCAGGAAGTTCTGGGCCATGCATCTGTCCACTTACTTTTATTCTAATAGGCATGTATAATAATTTTCCTTTAACATTAGCTTTGTCTTTAGTGTTGTTGATAGCTAAAGTAATATTATCCAAATTCCAATTATCAATATTTTTTATCTCTTCTTCAAACACTTTTAAAACAGTTTCAATAGACGCATCACTTTCCATAAATTCTTTAGCTTCGCCTTCAATAACAATATCATCATTAAAGAAAAGCGATACTAAAGAAACAATTTCTTTACCATAACTTATGTGCTTTTGATATAGTTTTACTAAATGATTTAACCACTCTGTACTTTTGTCTTCTATATTATATGCATCTTTCAAATGAGGTATTGTTATCTCACAAAGTTTTTCAATAGGTAGTTTTTTTATGTAATGAGCATTCACCCAATTTAATTTTTTCACATCGTAAATAGCTGGTGATTTACTAATTCTTTTAGGATCAAATATCTTAGCTAATTCTTCTAAAGTAAATATCTCTACATTATCAGAAGAACTCCAACCAAGAAGCGCTAAATAATTTACAATTCCTTCTGGCAAATAACCATCATTATACAAATCCATAAAAGATGCATCACCATTACGCTTGCTTAACTTTTGACCATCTTCACCCAACACCATTGGCAAGTGAATATATACTGGCCTCTCCCATCCAAAAGCATCATAAAGCAAATTGTATTTTGGAGTAGACATCAAATATTCATTTCCTCTTGCAACATGCGTAATAGCCATCAAATGATCATCAACTACATTAGCAAAATTATAAGTTGGAAAACCATCTGATTTTAATAATATCTGATCTTCTAAAATTTTATTTTCAACGCTAATATTTCCAAAAACAACATCTTCATAAGAACTTATGCCTTCTTTAGGCATCTTCTGCCTTATAACATATTTTTCACCATTTTTAATTTTATTAGCAATTTCTTCTTTAGTTAAATTCTTACAATACCCATCATACAAAAAAGCTCTCTTTTCAAGTTCTGCCTGATGTCTTAAATCCTGAAGTCTTTCCTCAGAGCAAAAACAATAATATGCCTTTCCTTTTTCCACTAATTCATGAGCATATTTACTATATATATCTAACCTCTCACTTTGAGTATACGGACCATATAAACCAGGGTTGTTAGGCCCTTCATCGAACTTGAGTCCACAAAGTTCACAAGTTTTATATATAAATTCAACTGCACCATCAACCTTCCTAGTTTGGTCAGTATCTTCAATTCTTAGTATAAAATCTCCATCATCATGTTTAGCAATTAAATATTCAAATATTGCACTACGTAAATTACCAATATGCATAAACCCCGTTGGACTAGGTGCATATCTTGTTCTTATTTTTTTCATTTCATTCACCTATCTTTATTTTATCATTGTTTGCATGTTTTTTCCATACAAATAAGGAGTGTTTCATCTAATATTGACGGAGTTTAACAAAATTATTTTTTGAGCAAATAAAAAGCACCTCTGCTTTAATAAACAAGGTGCATACTATTTGTTATTAAACATTAAGTGGCTCTATCATCGATAGGCTAACTTTTTTCTTATCTAAAAATATGTCATCAACATAACACTCAACAATATCTCCTACATTAAAAAGGTCCAATGGATCTTTAACATAATTTTTGGAAAGTTTAGAAATATGTGCCAGGCCGTCATTTTTAAGTCCAATATCAATAAATATACCAAAAGCAACAACATTTCTAACAGTCCCTTGTAATTTCATACCTTTTTTCAAATCTTCAATTTTTAGAACATCACTACGAAGTAATGGCTTTTCAAAGTCATCCCTTAAATCCCTATTCGGTTGTTTAAGTGATTTAATAATGTCTTCTAATGTATATTTATCAGTTTCTAGTTCTCTTGCTACATCTTCAACATTTATGTTCTCTAACTTTTCTTTTAAATCATCAGTACCTATATCGCAAGCTGCTGAATCAAGAGATTTTAAAAGTTCCTTTGCAACACCATAACTCTCTGGATGAATACTTGTTTTATCTAAAACATTATCCCCATCAGCAATTCTTATAAAGCCTATTGCTTGTTCATATACCTTAGGTGTCAAAATTTTGTTTTTCTTCAATTCTTCTCGTGATTTTATTTTCCCATAAGAATCGCGATATTCAAGTATCTTACTTATAACTTTTTTTGATAAACCCGATACATAAGAGAGTAGTGATGAACTTGCTGTATTGATATTTACTCCCACTTGGTTAACAACTTTACTTACGACGAAATCAAGTGATTCATTTAACTTTCTTTGCGGTACGTCATGTTGATATTGACCTACCCCTATACTTTTTGAATCAATTTTTACAAGTTCACTTAATGGGTCTTGAAGTCTTCTAGCTATACTTATTGCACTTCGTTCTTCTACATGAAGATTAGGAAATTCTTCTATTGCAAGAGGACTAGCTGAATAAACTGAAGCTCCAGCCTCATTTACAATTATATACTCTACTTTTCTGTTCGTTTCTTTGATTACTGAAGCTATAAAATCTTCACTTTCACGAGACGCTGTACCATTTCCTATTGCAATAATATCAACATTGTATTTATCAATTAAATTTAAAATATGCTTTTTACTTTTTTCATATTCATTTCTTGGTTCATGTGGATATATAACACTAATATCTAAATTTTTGCCTGTCCAATCAACGACCGCTAATTTACAACCAGTACGATAAGCAGGGTCGAATCCTAATACTATCTTATCCTTCATAGGGGGTTGTAATAAAAGTCTTTCTAAATTCTTTGAAAATATTTCAATAGCATCATCTGATGATTCAGAAGTAAGTTCTGATCTTACTTCTCTTTCAACACTTGGAGCAATAAGTCTTTTGTAGGCATCCGCAATAGCTTCTTTCACATATTTATAACCAGCATTATCCTTACCTTTAATAATCTCTTTCTCTAAATATGACAATATGTCATTAGTGTCGACTTCAATCTTAACACTTAACACATTTTCTTTTTCACCACGATTAAGAGCTAAAACGCGATGTGATTTTATACTTTTTATAGCTTCCTTATAGTCATAATACATCTCATATACTTTTAGTTCGTCTTCTGCATTTTTCTTTAAATTAGAGACAATCATTCCAGTTCTAAAATAATATGCTCTTATCCATTTTCGGTATGTTGCATTATCACTTACATCCTCAGCAATTATATATTTCGCACCCTCTAATGCTTCATCTTCTGTTTTTACTTTATCATTTAAAAAATCCTTAACATTTAATGTTTTTGGAAAAGACATGATAATTTTAGCAAGTGGCTCTAATCCCTTTGCAATAGCTTCACTAGCTTTCGTTTTTTTCTTTTCCTTATACGGTCTATAAATATCTTCAACTTCAACTAATTTAGAAGCATCCATAATCTTTTTCTTCAATTCATCTGTCATCATACCTTTTTCATCTATCAATCTGATAACATCTTCTTTCCTTTTTAAAAGGTTAACTTGATATTCATATACATCACTAATTTTTCTTATTTGTTCTTCATCTAAATTATTAGTTGCTTCCTTTCTATATCTTGCTATAAAAGGAATTGTGTTTCCTTCACTTAATAATTTTAAAGTATTTTGGACTTGTATTTCTTTTACCGCAAGTTCAATTCCTATTTGTTTAATAATATCGTCGTTCATTGTATCCTCCTACTTTGTATATACAATCTTATTATAAGATAATTGTTTAGTCAATAAAAAAACTAAGTAAATTATTACTTAGTTAAGTACATAGATTCTATTTTATTTTGGATTTTTTCATCATTTAAATATTCATTAAACGATATCTCTTTTGAAAAAACTCCAGTATCTGTTATTTCAATTACTTTATTAGCTATAGATTCAACAAAACTATGGTCGTGAGATGTAAATATTAAACATCCTTTGTATGCTACTAATCCATCATTTACGGCCTGAATAGATTCTAAATCCAAATGATTAGTAGGTTGATCTAAGATTAATACATTAGCACCACTCAACATTAATTTTGAAAACATACACCTTACTTTTTCACCACCAGATAAAACATTAACTTTCTTAAGTGGTTGCTCACCAGAGAATAACATTCTTCCTAAAAAACCTCTCAAATATAAATCAGTTGTATCTTTAGAATACTTAGCTAACCATTCTATTAAATTAAGATTGGAATCATCAAAATATTTGGAATTATCAGCAGGAAAATAATCGCATTCAACTGTTTGACCCCA
Organism: Mollicutes bacterium; assembly: GCA_012841205.1. Classification (GTDB taxonomy): domain Bacteria; phylum Bacillota_I; class Bacilli_A; order RF39; family UBA660; genus UBA5348. The sequence continues at coordinate 5,558 of DUVE01000070.1, read as the reverse complement.
TTTTACGATTCCCTTATCTGGTTTCATTTCGCCAGCTAATATCTTTAACAAGGTTGTTTTAGCAAGGTCATTCCTACCAAGAAGGATTGCTTTGTCCCCTCTATTAATAGTAAATGTTACATTATCAAGTACCTTTTTACCATTTATCGTTTTAGATAATCCTTCAACAGTTAATATATCTTTACCCAAATCCCTATTTAAAGTAAAACCAATGTATGGATATTTTCTACTGGATGGTTTAATTTCATCTAACACAATTTTTTCAAGACTCTTCTTCCTTGAAGTAGCTTGCTTAGACTTAGAAGCATTGGCACTAAAACGTGCTATAAAATCTTCCAATTCCTTTATCTTCTGCTCTTTCTTTTTGTTAGATTCTTTTGCAAGCTTCAAGGCTAATTGACTAGATTGATACCAGAAATCATAATTACCAGGATATAGTTTAGCAGTATTATAATCAATATCAAGCATATGCGTACAAACCTTGTTTAAAAAATGCCTATCGTGTGATACAACAATTACTGTTTTATCATAATCAATTAAAAAATCCTCAAGCCAATTTATAGCTTTAAAGTCTAGTCCATTTGTCGGTTCATCCATCAATAATATATCTGGATCATTAAATAAAACTTGCGCTAAAAGAACCTTTACTTTATCTGCTTCAGGTAATTCACTCATTTTTTTATCAAAATATATATCCTTAACACCTAAATTACTTAATAATTTATGTGCATTGTACTCAGCTTCCCAACCATTTAACTCAGCAAATTCAGCTTCAAGGTCACCAGCTAAAATACCATCCTCATCAGTAAAGTCTTCTTTGCTGTATAATTCTTCTTTTGCTTTCATAATATCGTATAATTTTTTATGACCCATTATAACTGTTTCTACCACATTATAATCTTCAAATTCATAATGGTTTTGTTTTAAGACCGCCATTCTTGAATTAGGATCAATATAAACATTACCCTTATTAGAGTCAATTTCACCCGATAATATTTTCAAAAAAGTTGATTTACCAGAACCATTTGCGCCTATTACACCATAACAATTACCAGGTATAAATTTTACATTTATGTCCTCAAATAACTTTTTATCCGAAAAATTTAAACTTACATTATTTACATCAATCATAAATTACCTCCGCTCATAAAAAAACTACTCTATTGAAGTAGCACTACATTCATTATAGCCTATTTATTATAAATACGCAAACTATTTATTAGTAAACTCATACATAGCAATACTAACTGCAATAGGTAAGTTTAAACTATCAATCTCTGAACTATGTTTAATAATTACTGGCGTTCCAAGACTTAAATATTCATCTGGTAAACCACTAGCTTCATTACCAAAAACTAAAGAAAAAGGTATAAGCTTTTCAACCATATTAAGCTCTTTGTTCGCTTTTAACATAAAAGGATATAAATTATGATTAGAGTTCTCTTTTAAATAATCATTAAACGAATCATAGTATTTTATATTTACTTTAAATAAGGCACCCATTGAAGCTCTAACGACTTTAGGGTCAAATATATCAGTTGCAGGTTTAATAATAGCAATGTCAGTTATTTCAAATCCTAAAGCACTTCTAATGATAGTACCTAAATTACCGGCATTAGATGGATTTACTAATACCAATTGATTCTTAGTGTTATCTATTTTTCCAACATATTTAGAAAATTCACCAATAACATAGCAATTTTCCTTTTGACTTAAAATGTTAAAAACTTTATCATTCTCTTCAAATGATATATTGTTATTCATACACAGTTTGGATATCTCTTTATAAGTATCGTTTTTATCAAACTTAGAATGATAGAAAACTCTTGTTGCTTTATCAATTTTAGATTTCAGAAGTTCAATTGTTACCGTAGTTCCTAAGGTATACGAGTAATTACCATTTTTATCATATTTTTTCATCAAAATCACCTCGTTAATTTTGTTTTTATACATTATCTAAAATTATACCATAATCTATAACTAAAATAAAAAGAGCTTTTAAGCTCATTAATTAATTTTTGTTATATACACGTTTGTTTAAATCAATACCACATAATTGCAACTTAATTATAATTTGATTGATTTGAACATCACTTAAGTCGAACTCTTTTAAATCCATTCTCGTTAGTTTCCATAAATCTTTTATAATATAAACTTTTTTGCTGTGCAACTTTTCTAATATATCAGCATCAAGTTCTAATTCACTTACATTTTTATTAATGATAATACTTCTCATAATACACCCTTATTCCTTTACCCTACAAGAATAACCTTTATCACTCAATATTTCCTTTAAAAACATTTAAACCATCTCCTTAAAATAAAAAACAGCTATTCAACCGGACTTATGCCTAAATAGCTACTCGCTGATATAATTAATATAACATACTTTTTGCTCTTTGTGAGACCAAACATTATTCTATCTTGGTGATTAAACAAAAAAAACAGTAAATCTACTGTTTTTTTGTTTTGGGTTTAAGACTTCTCCCACCTAAATTAGAAATATATTCTTTTTTTTGTTCTTCACTCTTAGATTCTAAAAGTTCTTCCTTTGTCTCTTGCAGTTTTAATTTTTCAGCACGAATCCTATGTAAATTTTCATTGTTTTCACCTAATTCTTTATCCATTTTAATGGCGTCATCAATATTTATATCAGGTTCTATTTCAACAATCTCGCTTTCACCATCATTAATAGTTGATGATACAGTTTCAGTCGCAATCTGAGATTTAACACTTATCACAAGAGCATTAATAGCAGTAGGTTTCTGCATATACTGTTCTTTTTCCTCGTCTGTCATTGGTATTAAGGAATCAATAACACTAAGTTGATCTAAAACGAAAGGCCTAATATTATTATATTTTTTTGTTCTTTGAAAGACACCTACAATATTTAATACTGGTATTAAAAGTGATTTTAAAATTGCATTAGATGCTTCAGGGTTCACCTGTTTAGACAACTCAGACATTCTATTAATATCTATTCTATAACCGCTATCTGCTGCATCCTTAAACATTCTAAGCTCATTAGCCATCTCCATCCCAAAACTAGCAATTATAGTTCCGATCCACAAAATAATTATTTCCATATTCCCCCCCCTTGTAAGATGTCGTTTATTATACCAACAGCTAATTACTTTGTCAATTAAGCAATATATACTATCTTAACACTAACACAGAATAATTCACCAGATGAAAAGGAAAATTTAATCCTAGAATAGAACTTAAGTTTAAAAATGATAAAGTATAATTTATCTTACAAACAAATACAATTTCTATTTTAAAATATTTTTCTATTCACTGTAATTTTTTCTTGACATTGACAATGTAAAAGAGTTTTGATAGTAAAATTCAAAAAGCTATCCTGATATCTTAACTTTAATTAAAATTTGTGATATATAATATCAATGGACGAATTATTAAAGGATGATAAAGAATTAGTTAATTCTGATAAATATTTTTACTTCAGGGTTGATAAAGTAAAAATTGTAATGTCTACAACAAGATCTTTGTTAATAGTGAATTTGTGACGAATTTAAAGGTTAAGGATATTACAACATTAGGACCTGTATGGCAAAGAGGAGTAACAATAGTTGGTATTTTAGTCACAGAAAATACTAAGAGAGGCTTTACAAAATTAATAAAAGAATTTGATAAAAATCCTTTTTTTATTAGAAGTAGTTATAGTGATTAATAAAAAATAGTTTGATTAAAGGCATTTATATTAGTAATTAGAGTATGGAAAAATTTCTTTAATTTATTAAACTTGTTTTAAAAATATCTAATTGTTCTTTTATTTCTTAATGGTTATTCATATTTTTAACATTAATATCTTGATTTTTACCTTTTAATTTTTTCTTTAAGACATCTCTAATCCATACTCATTGTTAAATGATTCAATACATAACGCTCTCCTTTTGATTTCTTTTTTTGTAATATTAATCATACACACCATTCCTTTCTTAAACACAGAAAAATCAATCTTTCGATTGATTTAATCAATTAACATCGCAACTGGTGCGACGATTTTATCTTTTGGAGCAGATGATGGGAATCGAACCCACGTCTCCACCTTGGCAAGGTGGCATTCTACCATTGAACCACATCTGCATGAGTGGTTATTGATATAACCACGATAATGATATCATTTTTAAGTAAGGTTTGTCAAATAAAATCATAAGAAGATATATGTTAATCTTCTTATGGAATCTGTAAAACTTGACCTAGACTTAATAAGTCGGTTGTTAAATTATTGGCATCTCTTAATTGATTAACTGTTATACCAAATCTATTTGCTATAGTCCATAGTGAATCTCCTCTTTGCACTATATATGTTCTACCTTCTTGTGTACCCGTTGTTGGAATCGTTAGGACTTGACCGATACTTAACAGATTGCTTGTTAAGTTATTTGCATTTCTTATTGCATCCACTGTCGTTCCAAAGCGACTTGCTATCGAATAGAGATTATCTCCTCGTGCAACAGTATAAGTTGTAACAGAAGGTGGTGGTGTACCATTACTTGGACCTTCTTCAGTGGTTGGTATAATCAACGTTTGCCCAATACTTAATAAATTACTTGTTAAATTATTGGCTTTTTTTATAGCATCTACAGTTGTTCCAAAACGATTCGCTATTAAATAAAGGCTATCTCCACTTACTACGGTATATACAGTCCCTGGTGTTGGTTCTGGCGGGGTTGAAACAGGCAATAATAACACTTGCCCTAGACTTAATAAGTCTGTTGTTAAATTATTTAAATTTCTTAGTTCATTTACACTTACTCCAAATTTATTTGCTATACTCCATAGTGAATCTCCCTTTTGTACAGTATAGGTACTATCACTTGGTGGTACTGGTGGAGTTGGTATTGGTTCTTCTACAGTCGGTATTTGCAACACTTGCCCAAGGCTTAATATATCTGTTGTTAAATTATTAGCTTCTCTTAATTGATTAACTGTTACACCTAATTTATTTGCTATACTCCATAGTGAATCTCCTTTTTGTACAGTATACGTATTACCAGTAGGTGGCACTGGTGTTGGTTCTGGGTCACCAGGAATTTGCAACACTTGACCTACTCTTAGAAGATTACTTGTTAGATTATTTAATTCTCTTAACTCATTTACACTTACTCCAAATCTTCTAGCTATAGTCCATAAAGTATCACCACTTTGTACTACATACCCCTCTTCAGGTACGACCCCACCATATGGAATTCCTTTATATATTGCAACAGCTCTTACTACTGCCTCGGTGTAATCACGCCAATTATTTTTTATTTGAGCAGCATCTGCAGCATTATCGACAAAACCATATTCTACAATTACAGGTTCCGTAACACCGGTATTGCGATGAATAAAATAGTAATCTTTTGAAGTATCGGATGGTAATCTGCGCTGATACCACTTTCTTACATTTTGGCCTTGTTTTGCAATTTCTTCCAATATTATTCTAGAAAGAGTATCCTTATTCCTAAGGGCATATATTACTTCAGCCCCATCTCCTCCTCCGGCATTTAAGTGATTTGATATAACTATTACATCAGGGTTATTACCGTATG
>DUVE01000010.1 GCA_012841205.1 Mollicutes bacterium | reverse complement strand
TCATAACCAATTTTTGTCTCTTCTATAGCTGTAGTAAATTTAAAACTTGTTTTCCCAATCAGCTGATTAAAAAGATATATATTTGTTAGTTCATTGCATAAAGCACACTGATATTGTGCTTCATTAAATTCTGCCTTCATTTTCAACTCTCCCCTCTTATTATGATTGCTTTTTTCAACTTTTTAAATATTCAGATTTTCTAATATATGATGTTGTTTTAATAATCTAGGTAACAAATTCGATTTTAATAACCTTTAATAGTTTCACTATATAAAAGTTCTGTTTGTTCAATTATTAATTGAACTGAATCTTTATATTTATCAGTTTCGTTAGGATGATCAGGTGGATAATTATATTTCATTAATAGTTTTTTAATTTCCACCCTAATCTTAGCCTTTACTGTTTCTCTAATATTCCAGTCAATTGTTATTGAGTTTTTAATTTTTTCAGTTAATTCACGAGCAATATCTTTTAATATTTCAGTTCCCATAACTTCTTTTGCTGTCATATTAGAAGCTAATGCTTCATAGAAAGCATACTCATCTTCTGTAAGTCCTGTTTCTTTTCCTTCTTCTTGAGCTTTAGTAATATCTTTAGCAAGGTCAATTAATTCTTGAATAATTAATGTTGAATCAACAAGTCTATTTTGATATTTTCTAATTGTTTCATTTAACATTTCAGAAAATAATCTAGACCTTACTACAGTTTTTCTAGAAAAGGACCTAATTTTACCTTCAATTAGTTTTCTTAATAATTCAACTGCAACGTTCTTATATTTCATATCTTTAAAGCCTTCTAAAAATTCATCAGACAAAATAGATATATCTGGTTTATCAAATCCTATTTCCTCTAGTATATCTATTACTTCATCAGATTTTAAAGACTTAGATATTAATTGATTTAATTCTTTATCTAATTCATCAAGGCCCTTTTTCTTTGAGTCATCAGTTGTTAACTTAATTACTCCCGCTCTTATTGTTTTATAAAAACTAATTTCTACATTATGTTCTTTTGCTTCATTAGTTGTTGAGCAAAGTGAATATGCTTTTGATAATTCTGATGAAAGCTGAAGAAAATCTTTTCTTCTTTCTTCATCTAATCCAGCAATATAATCAACTGTTTCCATAATCGCCTGTAGTTTATCAGTACTACTTCCTGTAAAATACTTTTCGTAATTATGTTTATGTAGTAATTCTCTAATAACTTTAAGTTTATCTAACATTAAAGATACTGCAACATCAGTATCAATTCCTGTTTGATTTCTATCTTTTTCTGTATATTGAGTTAAAGCTTCTTTTAATTTATCTGCAATACCAATATAGTCAACAATAAGTCCACCTTGTTTTTCTCTAAATACACGATTTACTCTAGCAATAGCTTGCATTAAGTTATGACCTTGCATTGGTTTATCAATATACATTGTATGTAAACTTGGAACATCAAAACCGGTTAACCACATATCGCGAACAATAACAATTTCTAATTCATCATTATTATCTTTCATTCTTTTTGCTAGAGTTTCTCTAGTTTTTTTATTTCCTATATGTTTTTGCCACTCTACTGGATCACTAGACGAACCAGTCATAACAACTTTAATCTTACCTTTTAATAGTTCATCAGAGTGCCAGTGTGGCCTTAAAGCAATGATTTCATTATATAAATCAACGGCAATTCTTCTACTCATAGCAACAATCATTGCTTTCCCAACTGGTGTTTCCATTGATTGTTGTCTATTTTCAAAATGTTCAACTATATCTTTAGCAATAGTCATTACTCTTGGTCCGCTGCCTACTACTGCTTCAAGTCTTGCCCATTTACGTTTTAAACTTTCTTGTTGAGTTTCTTCTTGGTATTCTGTAATTTCCTCATATTCATCATCAATATTATAAAAGTCTTCTGTAAAATCAATTTTAGCAATTCTACTTTCATAATAAATTCTTACTGTGTTACCATCTTCAACAGATTGAGTAATATCGTATACAGAAATATAATCACCAAATACAGCCTTAGTATTTTTATCAGTTTTTTCAATTGGTGTACCAGTAAACCCGATGTAAGATGCGTTAGGTAGTGCATCTCTCATATATTTAGCATAGCCATATTTTTCAAAAGCTTCTTTATCTCCTTTGATGATTTTAGCACTAAAGCCATATTGGCTTCGGTGTGCTTCATCAACTAATACTATGACATTTCTTCTATCAGTTAGTGGCTCATTTAATTCATTTTCAGTAAACTTTTGAATGGTAGTAAAAATAATTCCACCAGATGTTCTTTGGTTTAATTGTTGTTTTAAATCATCTTGTGAAGTAGCTTGAATAGGATTACTTCTTAATAATTCACTTGAAATAGCAAATGTAGAAAACAATTGATCATCTAAATCATTTCTATCAGTAATAACTACAATTGTTGGATTTTCTAATTCTTTAGATATTATTAATTTACCAGCATAAAAAACCATAGTAAGTGATTTACCACTTCCTTGGGTATGCCATACAACACCAATTCTTCTATCACCATAATCACCTGTCGCAATTTGCGTACTTTCTACGGCTGCATTTGCTGCATGATATTGATGATATCCCGCTAATATCTTCTTATAACCAAAACCATCATTTTGAAATAAGATAAATTGTTTAATAATATCTAAAAAACGGCTCTTTTCAAACATTCCTTTAATTACTACTTCTAGTTGAGGAACTGAATTAGGAGCAATATTTTCACCATCTAAAGTTCTCCATGTCATATACCAATCTTTATTAGAAGTAATAGTTCCAACTTTTGCATGTAAGCCATCACTAATGACATTAAAAGCATTATAAACAAATAAAGATGAAATTTGTTCTTGATAATTTTTAATTTGATTATAAGCATCGTTTATAGTAATCTTTTCATCACTAGCGGTTTTTAATTCAAAAACTGCTAATGGCATTCCATTAACAAATACAACAACATCAGGTCTTTTTTCTACTTGCCCTTCAACTACAGTAAATTGATTAATAACTCTAAAATCATTATTATCAATATTTTTAAAATCAAATATATTAACAGTTCTATTAACAATAATTCCCTCTTTATTATGGTAACTTACTATAACACCATCCGTTAATAATTTATGAAAGTATCGGTTATTTTCAATAAGAGATATTTGTTTAGGAATTAATATTTCTCTTATTGCATCTTGAATTCCATCATAAGGAATATTAGGGTTAATTCTTAATAATGATTCTTCTAATACATCCTTCAAACAAACATCATAATAAGACTCTCTTAAAGGAGTAAGACCTTGAGGACTTACTTTATCAACATCTTCAATTTTATAACCTAGTTCTTCTAGCCATAGAAGAGTGGCCTCTTCTACTGCTGATTCATAAAATTTAACACTCATATGACTACTCCTCTATTGGTACTTCAATTTCTCCAGACATTAGTTTGGGTAAGAGTTCGTCACGAGTTTTGGCCAATTTATCATTTTGGATCGAATTTGACTCCACCAAATCAAATAATGGCTGAACTAAGTCTTCATACATCTTTAAGACGTGAATATTCGGTGATAGTATTCTAATACGTTTAATATTATCGTTATTTATAGCTTGCATTGTTGTTCCATTACAAAGATTATTTTTGGTTTCGTCAAAATCTGTTGATATTAGATATGTCCAAATATAATTTAAAGAGTTGATTGTTTCTATTCCAGCAAAACCTGTAGAAAAAATGCATTTGCTAAGTAAATATGAACTGTTTTCCGACACTCTTATGAGCTTTCTCGAGTCTTTCATTTTTGCAAACCAGACACTATTGATTTTGGGTTGCATATTAGCTCTTGAAGGTCTTTCATCAAAAGTGATCTTGGTACTGAATGAGGTGATGGAAGTATCGGAAACATCAGCTGTAGCGATATATTTTTTTGATCCATCAAATCTCAAAATTCCCGATTTCATTAGTTTAGTTAATCGACTTGATCCAAGAAACTCGATTTTCCACCCTTTAGGTATCATTCCTAATTCACTATCAACCATTTCTCCACCACTTGATTTATATGGTAGACCTTCTTCATTTGGAAATTCAAAATCAACAAACCAATGTTTGTAGAGGGTTTGTGCTAGCTCTTCCAAGTTATTATTAATTTTATTATTTAATTCAATCTTGTCATCTAAAGAGGACAAAATATTAGTGATAAAATTTTGCGTTTTAATATCCGGTAATTTATATTCCAGATCATATAATGCATCAGTTTGTACTCTTTGTCTTCCAGATGTACCAGTCATTGAAGAAATTGCTGGTTTTCTAAAATATTCTGTAGTTGAAAAATAGTAAATAAATTCTTTTGTTGTAACATTTTCAATATTAGTGAGAACGATAAACTCTGTGGAACCAAATGCAACTTCACCATCATTCAAAATATTCACGAACGCTGTTTTACCATTTTCTAAACTAGGGGTGATTCTTGCTACTAAAGTATCTTCGTTTTTAAATTTTGTGCCACCATTATATTCTGCAATTTCATATTTTGAAATGTTTTTAGTATATGGTTCAATATTTTCCATAGCAATTTTTTTAGACACTTCCCCTCTTGTAAGGCTTCGCTTAGGGTTGAATTTGATAAAATCTTTAAATTTAACCTTATTAAACCTCATATCCAATACTCCTTAGATTTTCTTTTATTTTCTCTTCTAATTCTTTAGATTCATCAAATAAATTTCTAAGTTCAGTTGTTAATGTTTCCATTTTCTCATCAAATGGTATTCCATCATCTTCTAGTTCTT
>DUVE01000069.1 GCA_012841205.1 Mollicutes bacterium | reverse complement strand
ATTAATTCCAAAAATCATAGCTAGTAAATAAGGAAACAAATTACAACTAATCTCAACTCCCTCTTTCGCGCCCTCTATAAAAGAATCATACATATTAGTCTTTTTAATAAAGGCATAAATTAGAATTGCCAATATTAGAATTGGCATTATTAATTTAGATAGTAGAAGCATTATTTAAATCTCCTTCCAAATATTTTGTCTAGTATTAATCCAAAAATTAATGATGCTAGGGATGCAACAATTACAGCACCCACTATTTCTAAGGGGTTGTTACTACCATGCATAAGACGAAGTGATATAACGGTTGTTGGAATAAGGGATAGTCCACTTGTATTTATAATAAGAAATGTAATCATACTTCTTGTTGCAGTATCCTTTTTATCGTTTAATGTTTGAAGGGACTTCATCGCTTTTATACCAAAAGGGGTAGCTGCGTTTCCAAGTCCAAATAAATTTGCAATCATGTTAGATGATATTAAACCAAGTGATTCATGATTTTTTGGAATGTCTGGAAATAAAAAAGACAAAAGAGGAGAAAGAAAATTAGATAGCTTTTCAAGCAAACCTGAGGATGATGCTATTTTCATAATTCCAACCCATAATGAAACAAGAGGCAGCATATTTAAAACCATGTCTAGTGATGTTTTAGCACTATTTAATATTTCTGCATTAATTTTATCTGATTGGCCAGTAACAAGGCCATAAGTGATACCAATTACTATAAATAAAACCCATAATATATTAATCATCGCTTAAACCACTCCGCTATGATCTGCCATATACTTTTTTTAGGATAATTAGGAACTTTTATATATACATTTTCAATATGTACTAAATCATCTTGATAATAAACTTCAACTACCCCTACCTTATCCTTATTTTTATATTTTTTAATTTTTTCTAACTTAATTTTTAAAGACATATTATTTGTTTCAGTTGGTTTTAATGGATAATAATAATTATCTTCTATATATAAGTCTTCTTTGTAATAATCACTTTCTATTTTGAATTTATTTTTATTTAACACTTTGTAATTTCTATAATTGTCAAATCCGTATTCATATAGCTTTTTATGATCATTCCAATCATCACCATCATTTAATGTAACAACTATTAAATCAAGATTATTTTTTGATGCTGTAGTTACAAGAGTACGACGAGCCTTCTCAGTATAGCCTGTCTTTCCCCCAGTCGTATATTTATAGGATGTTAATAGTTTATTTTTGTTTGTCCACGCATATGTTTTGTAATTGGTCTTAACAATATGTTTTTTAGTTCCCGCTATTTTAGAGTACTCATCATACCTCTTAGCGTATCTTGTAAGAAGAGCCATATCATATGCTGTTGATATATTACTTTTATCTTCATCAAGGCCGTGAGGATTTATAAAGGTCGTTTTTTTCATACCTATTTCAAGTGCTTTTTCATTCATTTTTTTTACAAAATGTTCTAAGCCTCCTAAATGATTAGCAATTGCTAAAGCTGCATCATTACCACTTCTAAGCATCAAGCCGTACACTAAATCACGAAGCGTCATTTCTTCTCCTATTTGAATGTAGATGTTAGAACCATATGCTTTTAAAATACTTTCATCTATCGTAACAACATCATCTAATTGATTTGATTCTATTGCTAATACTGCCGTCATTATTTTAGTTGTACTAGCTATCAATTTCTGTTTATTTATATTCTTACTATATAAAACACGTCCTGATTTTTCTTCCATTAAGATAACAGCGTCACCACTTGTAGTTAATCCCTTACATGGTAAAACACAAAAAAAGAAACAACAAATTAGGAAAAATAATTTATACATGACCTCACCCTATAAAAGAATATGAAAAAAAAGGACATCTTAGTCCTTTTATAGATTATATAAACCGTGAATTTTTTGTCTTTCCATATCACTAAGTTTATCTACTCTCCACTTTCCATCTTCTTTAGTAAGACTTATATCAAGAGTATATTTAGTTCTTTCTTTAACATTTTTAAGTTGTTCTATCTTATAATTTTCATATAATATCTTTGATAATTCTTTATTTTCATCTAAGAAATCACTTTCATGTCCAGAAACATACATATCTGTTTGATCCTTTGCTTTAGCATAATTGAAAACTTCTATCTCAATTGAAACAACTGCTGTATTATCATCATAGGTTTCATCTTTTATCTTATAGGTTAAGTTTTGATATTGTTTTTTAATCAATTCTTTATATTCTTGTTTTTGCTTTTTAGTAATTTGTTCATTTTCAACAACCTTATCTAATTGATTAATTACATCTTTATCAAGGGTTTTATACTTACTCATTAGGTTTTCTACCACTTTTGAAGGAGTTGATGCATTTGTTGCAGTCGTGCACCCCACCAGAAAAAGAAAAGACATTACAGCAATAAGTATACGTTTCATATTTGCCTCCTAATTATATATTTGGCAATAATATGAATTTTATTCTTTAAAAATCACAGTTGTTTGGTGTTCTTGGAAACGGAATAACATCTCTAATATTTTCAACACCAGTTAAATAAATAAGTAATCTCTCAAACCCCATCCCAAAACCTGAATGAATACAAGTTCCATACTTTCTTAAATTTATATACCAGTCTACTGTAGTCATATCAATATTCATTTCCTTACAACGAGCTATAAGTTTATCATAATCTTCTTCACGTTGTGATCCACCCATTAATTCACCAGCGCCAGGTACTTCTAAGTCAACAGATGCAACAGTCTTACCATCAGGGTTTTCTTTCATGTAAAATGGTTTGATTTCTTTTGGCCAGTTAGTAATAAATACTGGGCTATCAAAATATTCAGTAATATATTTTTCGTGTTCTTTAGCGATATCTTCACCAAATTTAGGTTCGAAATCCCATTTTATATCAGCATTATTTAAGATAGTTATAACTTCTTCATAATCTATTCTTACAAATTCGCTATTAATTAATTTGGTAAGTTTATCTGTTAACCCTTCCTCAACATACTTATCGAAAAATTGCATTTCATCAGGACATCTATCTAAGACACGCCCAACAACATATTTAAGCATTTCTTCTTCAATATCCATTAATCCTTCTAAATCACAAAAAGCAATTTCAGGCTCTATCATCCAAAATTCATTAGCGTGTGTTTTGGTGTTAGATTTCTCAGTTCTAAAAGTAGGCCCAAAAGTATAGATTTTCTTAAATGATGTTGCAAATGCTTCACCATGTAATTGGCCTGTTCCAGTAACGTAAACTTGTTTTCCAAATAAATCCTTAGTTGCATCAAATTTACCATCTTCATCAAGAGGTAACTTATCAAAATCAACTGTAGTAAGTTTAAACATTTGATCGGAGCCTTCACAATCAGCCGTAGTTATAAGCGGAGTATGTGTATATACATATCCATTATTTTGAAAGTACTCATGAATAGCCATAGCAGCGACACTACGAACTCTAAAAACTGCTTGATATAGTCTTGTTCTTGGACGTAAATGAGCTACTTCTCTTAAAAACTCACGAGTATGCCTCTTTGGTTGAATAGGATAATCTTCAGGTGAGTCTCCTTTCAGTATTACTTTTGTAGCTTTCACCTCAAAGTCTTGACCACCACTTGGTGATTTTACAACCAAACCTTCTATTTCAAGAGAACTTCCATTTTTTATTTTTTGGATTTCATCAAAGCTATCTATATCTTTTTCATATACAATTTGAATGGATTTAAAACATGTCCCATCATAAAAATCAATGAATCCATATTCTTTTTGCTTACGATGTGACCTTACCCATCCCTGTAATATAATCTCTTTTCCTATATAGTCTTCTTCATATAACCTTTTTACATCAATAGTCATTTTTATTCCTCCATTATTAATTTTATTATAACACTACTAAGGCATTTATAGTAATATAATTCCTTTTTCTTCGCATTCTTCAATCATTTTTAAAGGCCACGAAGATGCTTGAACTTCACCAATATGAATTTTTTCTAAAAAGAACATACATAATCTTGATTGCCCTATTCCACCACCAATAGTAAGCGGGAATATTTCATTAATTATAGATTGATGATATTCCAAATTTAATCTTTCTTCTTTATTAGTGGCTTTTAATTGTTTTATTAACGCCTCTTTATCAACTCTAATTCCCATTGATGAAATTTCAAAGGCATCATCAAGAACTTTATTGTAAAGAACAATGTCGCAATTTAATTCCCAATCATCATAGTCAGGAGACCTTTTATCATGCACTTCACCAGACTTTAAGGTCTTACCAATTCCTGTAATACATACTGCTGTATGTTTTTTTGATATCTCATATTCTCGCTTTGAAGGAGATAAAGATGGATACATATCCTCTAGTTCCTGAGATGAAATATAAAAAATTTCATCTGGTAATTTTTTTGATAAAACCGGATATTCTATAGCAATATAATTATCAGTATCTTTCAATACTTTATATATGGAGTCAACGACTTCTTTTAATTTATCTAAAGATCGCTCCTCCTTCTTGATATTTTTTTCCCAGTCCCACTGATCAACATAATATGAATGTTTGAAGTCAACTATTTCATCTCTTCTAATAGCATTCATATCAGTATATATTCCTTCATTCTCTTTTAAATTATACTTATATAAAGCATATCTTTTCCATTTTGCTAAAGACTGAACTATTTCCAAGCTAAGCCCTTCCTTCGTATCAAAAGATACAGGTCTTTCAACGCCACTAAGATCATCATTTAAACCACTAGAAGATGTTGCAAACAAAGGTGCTGACACACGCATTAGATGTAATTTTTTAGATAATTCAGTTTCAAAGTAATCTTTAATTTTTTTAATAGCTATTTGTGTATCATACAAATCTAATTTACTTTTATATTTTT
>DUVE01000009.1 GCA_012841205.1 Mollicutes bacterium | reverse complement strand
ACTTTTACTGGTAATAAATTAAACATTCTAAAACCTCCCTTTACTTTTATGTTCGTTTTTTTGTAAATAATAATTATCAATTAATTCTTTTGAAATTTCATAATTAAGATTATTCGTATTTCTTAAATATATAAAATATTCCTCATTAAACCCTTTTCTTTTTAGTCTTTCTTCTAAATATAAAAAGTCCTCTTCTTCTAGTTCATCTAGTTCTTCTTCATCATACATTATATTTAAAAATAATAGGAAAAACTCTGAGTAAGCTGCAGAATTATAATACTCACTAAATTCATTTGTATACGTAGTAGATCTTCCTTCTAAGTCAATGAACTGAACATCTCCTTTTATATTTATCAAAATATTACTATGAGCATTTTTTCCTTTGGATTGGCAAGCATAATCTATTGGATATATATTATTATCACAAAGTTCCTTTAATTTTTCTAAAACAACTTCCAATATTTTGATTCTTGAGTTTAGGGGAAGCATTTTAATAATATGCAGATCATAATAACCTTTATGATATTTATATACCACTCCACCCAATCTATTATTTATATAAATAGGCCCTAGAGGGAGTGATGTTTCTTTTACTTTAGGCTGTCTTTTTACTGCTTCTTCTATTTGATCAATTGAATATATTTTCCGTGTTCCATCCTTATCTTTATAATATGGCTTTAATACAACTTTTTTTTCAACTATTATTCTTTTATTAGAATTATCTTTGATTCTTTTTACGCCATCTTCATCAATTTCAAATTCCTTTAAAGGGACTTGTACTTTAACTTCCCGCTCACTAGGACTTAGTTTATAGTACATTTTATATATTAAATCTCTACTTACTTTATAGATTTGTCCTTCTTTTCCTTGACCAATTTTTCTACATTTTTTAAGTCGCTCTAAATCTGCTTCAGTTAACATAACTTCTATCATATTATCAACCCTACTTACTTTATAAAAATAGTGATAAATTTACATGCTCTTTAGGTAATTTAATGCATCATCGAATGTTGATACACCTATTAGGTCTATATTATAATGATTCTTCTTTATAATTGCAAGCGCCTCATCATAATTCTTGCCTGAGGGAGCTATAAAGAGGTCTGCCCCTTCTTTTACTGCTCCTTTTATTTTATATTCAATACCACTTATCTCACCTACATTACCATCTACATCGATAGTTCCTGTTCCAACAATCTTAAGACCTTTAGTTAAGTCTTCATCTGTTAGTTTATTATATATTGCAAGAGTCATCATTAAGCCACCACTTGGGCCAGATTCACTTTCCTTAAAATCAAATTCTATGTTAGGTTTTGTCTCTAAGTCATATTTTGATATTGCTATTATGCCTGTTACTTTTACATCATCACGTAAAAACACTTTAGCACTTCTAACTTTTTCTATTCCATCTCTATCTATTACTTTTATATTTAAATTATCTCCTACATTAGCTTTAGATACAATATTAATATAATCTTTCATAGATGATATATTAGAACCTTCAATATTAATTATTTCATCTCCTACTTTTAAGGTTGTATCTGCTTTTTCATCTACATAAATAACATAATAATTTTGTTTTTTTATTTTAATTTCTTTATTTGCTTTTGTGTAAGCTACAATGGTTGCATTAGCATTAGCTTCCTCAAGCATCAGTTTATTTCGGTACAAAACATCCTCATATGTTTCATTTTCAAGAGCATAATTATCTTTTGATGTTAAATCCCAACCTGGAACAACATAAGATAATAAATATGTTAAAACATTCCCTCTCATTTCAGTTACATAACTTAGATTAAGACTCCCGTTTATATCAACTTCATTTTCTATTTTAACTTTAGAAGATATGTCGATTAAACCACCAGGAGCATGAATATAATATGGTAACGGGATTGTTAAAGTAAAATAAAAAGCAACAAGAAAAATAAGGAATTTATAATTTTCTTTTATAGTTATTTTTATTCTTTCGAAACATTTTTTCATATGTGCATCCCCATCCCTATTATAATTATAACAAATAAAGGAGCAAATATGAAAAAGAAAATAATGTCTGCCTTAATTGTGTTAATCATTTTACTTATGGCAATTGAGGTTTTACTTAAATCTAGATATATAATAGAAGCTGTTAGTTTTTCTTTGAAATTATGGCAAGAAAATATTTTTCCTTCCCTGTTTCCTTTTTTTGTTGTTTCTCATTTACTTATAAACTGTGGTTTTGCTTCCTTTTTAGGAGAACTTCTAAGACCTTTTATGTATCATTTATTTAGAATAAAGGGCGAGGCTTCTTTTGTGCTTGCTATGAGTTTATTAAGTGGTTTTCCAAGCAGCGCTAAATATACAAGGGAATTATATGATAAGGGTTTGATTAATGAACACGAGGCATCTAAACTACTAACCTTCACTCATTTTTCTAATCCGCTTTTCATTATTGCAACTGTATCAATTATGTTTTTAAATAATCAAGATGTTGGACTTCTTATTATGATATGTCATTATATACCTAACATTATTATAGGTTTATTATTTAGAAATTATTATGTGAGTAAAAAAGACACATCACGTGTATCTTTAAAGTATTCGTTTAACTTAATGCATTCTAAAAGGTTAGAGGCAGGGAAAAGTTTTGGTTTGATGATAAGTAATGCTCTAATGAATTCAATTAATACTCTTCTTTTAGTTTTAGGGGTTGTAACAATGTTTTTAATCATTACAACTATTATCAATCAAAACCTCTCATTAACTCTTTATAATCAAAGTATTTTAAATGGAATATTAGAAATGACTCAAGGTCTTAAGTATGTAAGTTTACTTTCAATTCCTCTTAAAAACAAGGCTGTTTTATCAGTGATGTTCATCTCCTTTGGGGGACTTAGTGTTCATATGCAAACAATTGGACTAATAAGTGACACTAAAATAAAATACTTACCATTCTTTATTGCAAGAATTTTGCATGCTTCTATATCTGGTTTATTGTTATATTTATCTTTTGATTATTGGTTTATGTAATTATTAAAGTGGTGGTAAATTCCCCATATCTTTACTATCGTATTGATGAACAACATTTATGTTAGTTGTAATTCCTAAGGCTTTATTTTCAATAGGTATGAATATACGAAAGATAGAGTCATTTACATCACCTGATACTGCCTTATTAGTAATATCTACTAAAATGGCGCCTGATATTATAAAATCTTCTGGTATCTTATCTGATATACCACCATATTGAATAAGATTTTTTTCACTATCAACCATAAATCTTTTTGTGGTTAAATCTTGAAAAGTAATATCATAACAATTAGATCCACAAGTATCATATTTATATAATTTTCTATTTACTAAATCACCTTGCAAAGAATTAGTAATACTTCCCTTTAAAACAGTAATTTTCATGTTATGCTGATAAAACTCTACTTTGTCCATCAAATCTATAACTGACTTAAACATACCTATAGCAACAATTGAAATAATTACAAAACTAACCATTAATTCAATTGTTGACATCCCCTTATTATTCATACACTAACCTCCTTTTAAAGTTCGTAATATGCCCTTGCATATTCGCCATTATTTAAAATAACAATAACACGATAAATGTTTGATTTACTATCTTTTACTTTTTGTGTACGGAGGAAATCTAGGAAAGATGCATCAATATTATATGATGCATAATTAGTTATTACTTCGTTAATATTATAAAGAGATAAATAAACCTTTCTCACATTTAAAAGACTTATCAAACTATTATAATAATCTTTGTTATTAAATTCATAAGTAGTAATATCAACTATAGGTGAAGATGGTGAAAGTGAACTGGTAACTTGGTTTAAACTATGATTTTCTTCTATAAAAGCTTTAACATTTCTTGCAGCGTGTATAGCTTCTACCGTGTCATATTTAGAATTTCGTTCATAATTACGATAAAAGACTGATATTTGAGAATAAAAGAGAACTAAGATAGCTGCAACTATTCCAACTACGACAATTGTCTCAGCAAGAAAAAAACCTTTATTGTTAATCTTTAACATTTTAACCACCTCTTATTGTTGATATTAATCCATAAATATTATATAATAAAAATAGAATAAATACTAGACAGTATTTGAAGAATAAAAAGAGGTGAACATTTTGGTTAGGACTTTTGATTATGAAAAATTGCCTATTGTGGAAATAGTTAACGAAATAATACTCGACGCAGTCAGAAGAGGCGCTAGTGATATTCACTTCGACCCAATGAATGAGTTTATGAAAGTTAGAATTAGAGTTGATGGTGAATTAATCGACTATACTACTATTCCAAATACATTAAAGAAAAATTTAATTACACGTATAAAGATTATATCTGGTATGAATATTACCGAAGTTAGACTTCCACAAGATGGATCTATTCAAACCAAATTAAAAGATATAACCCTTGACCTTCGTGTTTCTTCCCTTCCTTGTAGTGATGGGGAAAAATTAGTTATTCGTATCTTAGATTATTCGATGAGTTTAAAAGGACTTGAAAATTTAGGTTTTAGCGATCATAACTATCGTAAGATATTAGAGATGTTAGCTAAACCAAGTGGGATCATTCTTGTTACTGGAGCAACTGGTTCTGGTAAATCAACAACTGTGTATTCTCTTTTGCAAAAGTTAAATAGAGAGACAACTAATATTATTACAGTTGAAGATCCAGTTGAAATGGATATAGAAGGAATTAATCAAGTTCAAGTCAATAGTGATATTGGTCTATCATTTGCGAATGTTCTTCGTTCTGTTTTAAGACAAGATCCAAACATTATTATGATAGGTGAAATTAGAGATAACGAAACAGCTCGTATTGCAGTTAGAGCTTCTATTACAGGGCACTTAGTGTTATCTACGATTCACACCAACAACTCCTTAAATACTATCGAACGTTTATTAGATATGGATGTTGAAAGATATTTACTAGCTAGTGCTTTAGAAGGAATTGTTTCACAAAAACTTGCTAGAAGACTTTGTGATAAATGCCGACGCAAAAGAACTGTTAATCAATATG
The DNA here is from genome assembly GCA_012841205.1 of Mollicutes bacterium. Classification (GTDB taxonomy): domain Bacteria; phylum Bacillota_I; class Bacilli_A; order RF39; family UBA660; genus UBA5348. The sequence continues at coordinate 26,031 of DUVE01000009.1, read as the reverse complement.
AAAAAGATCTTATAAAAAAAGTATTGGATCATGATATAAATGAAGTTTATTCTGCAGAAGGATGCGATGAATGTAATAATGGTTATAGAGGTCGTATCGCTATTCATGAGGTTTTACTTATTAACCAAACCATAAGAGATGCTTTAGCAGAAAATGTTTCTAAGGAAGATTTAAGAGAGATGGTTTACAAATCTGATGTTACTACTCTTTTACAAGATGGTCTTGAGAAAGTTGTAAATGGTTATACTACATTTGAAGAAGTTTTAAAATTAATTGAACTAGATGACGATATAGATGGCAAAACAAAAGAATATCGCTACAATTTAAATAAGGCCTTGGAACAAAGTGATCTTAGTAAAGAAGCTGGAGCCCTTCATACTAATGGTGATGCAGAAAGAACATCAGGGGTTGATATATTTGAAGAAAAAGAAGAAGTTATAAATGAGGTTTTAGAAACAGAAGTACTTGATGATAAATAAAAAAATGCTAGATATTATCTGGCATTTTTTATTGTGTTTTAAATCTTTGATACACTTAAAGCTACATCAAGACCATTTAAATTAACTTCTTCACTAGCATCTTCGTTATATTCAATGTTTAGAGCTAAAGTTTCTTGTTTAATAAATTCATTGTGTTTTTCAATTACTCTTTTAAAATCATCATTACCTTTGTAGTAGATATTTATTCTATCAGCGACATCAAAGTCACTATTTTTTCTCATTTGTTGAACTTTAGATACTAATTCTCTTGCAATTCCCTCATCAAGTAATTCTTGATCTAAAGAGGTATTTAGAATCACAAAATGATTATTTTGCATATTAGCATTGAAACCTTCTTTTGAAGTTATTCTAATTTCTACCATATCTGGTGTAATTTCATATTCTTCATCATTGAAAGTTATTCTAATACTCTTTTGATTATTAATATGAGTTATTTGTTCACTGGTAATATCATTTAAAGCGTTCGCAAAAGATTTTATATTAGACCCGAAAGTTGGTCCTGCCACTTTGTAATTTGGAACAACAATATAATTCATATATAAACTTAAATCTGGTGTGAATGTTACTTTTTTAACATTTAACTCTTCTTTAATAAGTTCTGTTAAATCCCCTATTATTGATTCATGTTTTCCGTCAATTATAACTTCACTTATTGGTTGTCTAACTTTGATTTTTGATTCTTCCCTACCTGCTCTACCAAGACTTATTAAGTCTCTTATCAAATCCATTTTAATCTCGATTTCATTATCTATGTGATTTTCATCATATGTTGGGAAATCTGATAAGTGAACAGATTCTCCTTCGGTTAGATTTTGATATATTTCTTCTGATATGAAAGGTACAATAGGTGCTATTAATCTTGATAAACCTTCTAATACTTCATAAGTTGTTTTATAAACAGCTTTTTTACTATTATCTAGTTCACTACCCCAAAATCTTCTTCGGTTTCTTCTTATATACCAATTAGATAAATCTTCATTTACAAAATCAGTTATAATCCTTACAATTTTCGTTAAATCATATTCATCGTATCCAGCTGTTACCTCTTTGATTAATTTATTGTATTTAGATAATAACCACTTATCTATCTCTTCACGCATATCATAAGATACATCAAATGTTCTTGGGTCTACCTCATCGGTATTAGCATATAAAGTAAAGAAATTATATGTGTTTTTTAATGTGTTGAAGAATTTTGAATTTATTTCTTTTAAACCTTCTACATCAAATTTAGTAGGTGTCCATACTGGAGATACATATGGTAAGTACCACCTTAGTGTATCAGCACCATACTCCTCAATTAATTTAAATGGATCAAGGCTATTTCCTTTACTTTTACTCATCTTTTGACCATGTTTATCTAATAACATATCATTTACTAATACATTCTTATATGGTGCTTTACCTGTTACAAAAGTTGATATAGCAAGTAAAACATAGAACCAACCTCTTGTTTGATCTATTCCTTCTGATATGAAATCAGCTGGGAATTGTTCTTCAAATAATTCTTTGTTTTCAAATGGATAATGATATTGAGCAAAAGGCATAGAGCCTGAATCAAACCATACATCTATTACTTCTGGTACCCTATTCATTAGTTTAGAGCATTTAGGGCATTTAAAATGAATATCATCGACATATGGCCTATGAAGTTCAATAGATTCATCTATTTCTTCAACTGCCTTAGATACAAGTTCAGAACGTGATCCAACACTTTCTAAATGACCACAATCGCATTTCCATATATTAAGAGGTGTTCCCCAGTATCTATTACGTGATATTGCCCAATCATTTAAATTTTCAAGCCAATTACCAAATCTTTTTTCACCAATATAATCTGGATACCAATTAACTTTGTTATTTTCACTTATCATAATATCCTTATACTTAGTTACTTCTATATACCAACTTGGCTTAGCATAGTATAAAAGTGGTGTTTTACATCTCCAGCAATGAGGATAATTATGAGCTAGTTTTTCTTTTCTAAATAATTTATCATTTTCTTTTAAGTATTTAATAATTTCTATATTAGCATCCATAACATACATACCAGCCCAAGGACCAGTTGCATATTTACCATCTTCTAAAACGGGGTTTAATACTGGTAATCCATATTTTCTACCAACTTCATAGTCATCAGCTCCAAAAGCAGGTGCTATATGAACGATACCAGTACCATCTTCCATTGTTACATAATCAGCACATGTAACATAAAATCCTTTCTTATCTACACCTATAAAAGGAAGTAATTGTTCATATTCAATATATTCTAAATCCTTACCAACATACTCTTCTAAAACAGTAAATTCATCGCCTAAAACCTTATTAGCTAAAGATGCTGCTAAAATAAATTTATAACCTTTACTTTCTACTTTAATATATTTTTCCTTTGGATTAACACATAATGCCACATTAGCAAGTAAAGTCCATGGTGTTGTTGTCCATACTAAAAAGTAAACATCTTCATCTTTCTTTTTCATAGGTACAATTACTGTATCTGTTGAAATTTCTTGATATCCTTGGGCAACTTCGTGTGATGCAAGTCCAGTACCACATCTTGTACAGTAAGGTAATATTTTATGTCCTTCATATATTAAACCCTTCTTAAACATTTCATTTAAGATCCACCACTCTGTTTCAATATAATTATTATCATATGTTACATAAGCATTATCTAAATCAATAAATTGACCCATTTGTTTTGTATAATTTCTAAATGCTTCTTCGTTTCTAAAAACAGACTCCTTACATTTTTTATTAAATTCATCAATTCCATATTTTTCGATATCATTTTTAGATGTAAAACCTAGTTCTTTTTCAACTTCAAGTTCAACAGGGAGTCCATGAGTATCCCACCCTGCTTTTCTAATAACACGGAATCCTTTCATAGTCTTATATTTACAAAAAGAATCTTTAAGGAGCTTTGCAAGCATATGGTGAAGACCTGGCATACCATTAGCAGTTGCTGGTCCATCAAAAAAAACAAAGTTTTTACACCCATCTCTATTTTCGATTGTCCTATTTAAAATATCCATCTCATCCCATTTGATTGCAATATTGCTTTCAACAACACTTGTTTTTCCCTTCGATAATTCCTTAAATTTTGTCATAACTAACTTCCTTCCTTTATGTTTGTTGTTTATATAAAAAAAGTCCCTATATATAATATAAGGACGAATGATCGCGGTACCACCTTAGTTCATAGATATCTATGCACTTAGTTCTTTAACGCCGGTAAGCGTATATCCCTAATATCAGGATATAACATCAGAAGTGATCTATATTATATGCTTTAATGGGCTTGCACCTAACCCCACTCGCTTCTAAAGTATATATAATACCGTCTTCATCATTTGTTTTAATCTAAATCTAAGACCTCAATTTCATCTACTACTTCTAATTGAGATTCTATTATACTACGTAATCTTCTTTTAAATACTGATATATTTTTACGAAGTCTTGATGCTTCATATTCAAGTTTTTCAGATCTAATCAAAGCATCACTTACAATGTGATTAGCATTTTTTCTTGCTTCTTCTATGATCATATCGCCTTCTTGTTTAGCAAGTCTTCTAATTTGTTCACCACTATCTTGAGCTGCAACGATTGTTTTATTCATAGTTGCCTCCATCGTTTTATAGCGATTGATTTGATCAATAAGGATTTTATTTTCCTGCTTTAAATTAAAAACTTCTTCATCTTTCATTTTTAATTCTTTGACCATTTTATCAACTTGAACAATAACCTCGTCTAAGAAAGCGTTGACCTCCTTTGGACTGTAGCCATGAAGTGTTCTGTTAAATTTTTCCATTGTATCACCTCAATGCTTATGTTTAAAAATCTATTCCAATATCGTTATTTGTTTTACCTTTTTCGTCATCCCCTGTAATTTTTCCTTGAACATTCATATTCTTTGGTGTACATAAAAATATTTCGCCACCGATTTTTTGTAAATCCCCACCAATAGCATACACTGTCCCACTTAAAAAATCAACAATTCTTTTAGCCTGATCTTTAGTAACTCTTTTCATATTAACTACTACTGTATGTCTATTTTTTAAATGATCTGCTATTTGTTGTGACTCTGAATAAGCACGTGGTTCTACCAATATTAACTTGCTACCCTCGCCACCTTCAACTCCAGCTTCTTCGTTTGAAATATTGTAATATTCATCCTCTGAAGGTGAATTACTATCTCTGTCATTAAAGGAGAACAATTTTTTAAAATTTGCCTTCATATTATACCCTCCATTTATAATTAATTAGTTACACTATTGTTATTTTATCATAAGTTTACTAAAAACAAAATAGTTTTAACCAATTTTGAAAATTTGTTGGGTTAAATCTTATAAAAATAAATCTAAATTGTGTTTAGTTTTTTTCAATAACGATTATGCAAGTGCTATCAGGTAGTGGTACTTTATTATATGATTCATCATAAAAATAAATCTTCTCTAACAGATGGTCTTCATATCCATCTTGAAGGAAATGAAGAAATTCTACAATTCTAGCATTACTACCAAATAAGTTGTTTATAAAACTAGTATATTCAAGAGGGGTAAAATAACCAAATTGTTCTTTTACCTCATGGCTATAAGAGTTCTCTCCCCATGTATAAGTATATAAAAATTCCATAGCATCGTTTACAAACATCATAACTTCGTCGCTACTAATTTTTTCATATGTGATATTTCTACCTTCAAAGTCATTACAATATCTATCTAATATTTTAATATCCTCTTTATTTTTAAATTTAATAAGACCTTAAATTGTCAACTACTTTTTATCATTTTGTTAAAAAATAAAAAAAGACAAGTTTTTATCTTATCTTTTTCAAATTAAAATTGAACTCTACTATTTACGTAATTTACTATTTCATCTATTTTAATTACCTCTTGTTCCATTGAATCCCTATCCCTTATAGTAACAGTTCCATTATTTATTGTCTCATCATCAACAGTTATACAAAACGGTGTTCCAATTACATCTTGTCTTCTATATCTCTTACCAATATTACCTGCCTCATCATAGCTGGTCATAAAGTGTTTTGATACCATATTATATAATTCTGTTGCAGCTTCACTATGAAGTTTTTTAATCAATGGTTGGATCGATACTTTGTAAGGTGCTAAAAAAGGATGGAGGTGCAACACTTCTCTTGTATCGCCATTTGGAAGAGTTTCTTCCTCATAAGCTTCAAACAAGAAAGCTAAAACACTTCTACCTACTCCATATGTAGATTCTACTATATATGGAATAATTTTTTCATTAGTTTCTGGATCTAGATATTCTTGCTTTTCACCACTATATTCTTGGTGTCTTTTCAAATCATAATCAGTACGATTATGAGTACCGTTAACCTCTCCCCATCCAAATGGAAATTTATATTCAATATCACATGCTGCTTTAGCATAAAAAGCTAATTTTTCGTGATCGTGAAATCTTAAATTATCTTCTTTAATTCCCAAATCCATATAGAATTTTTTTGCGTATTCTTTAAAATACTCATATAACTCTACATCAGAACCTTCCTTACAGAATGTTTGAAATTCCATTTGTTCAAACTCAATTGTTCTGAAAATAAAGTTACCTGGTGTAATCTCATTTCTAAACGCTTTACCTATTTGTCCTATACTAAACGGTAATTTAGTACGCATACTTCTTAACACATTTAAGAAATTGACATACTCTCCTTGAGCATTTTCAGGTCTTAAATAAATAATACTTTTAGAGTCACTTGTTACACCTCTATATGTTTGAAACATAAGATTAAACTCTCTTATATCAGTAAAATTTGATTTACCACATTTAGGGCACTTCACTTTATTATCTCTTATATAATTTGTCATTTGTTCATGATTCATCGTATCAGGGTGAATTTCACTTCCACTATTTTCAATTAGATTATCAGCCCTATGACGTGTCTTACATTCTTTACAGTCTACTAGAGGATCAGAAAAACCATCAATATGACCTGATGCTTCCCAAACCCTTGGATGCATTAAGATATCAGCATCTATTTCATAACTATTTTTTCTCTCTTGAATAAACCTTTTTCGCCATGCATCTTTTAAATTGTTTTTTAGCAAAGCACCTAGTGGACCATAATCCCAAGTATTTGCTAAACCACCATATATTTCACTCCCTTGAAATATAAAACCATATTGTTTACATAAATTAACCATTTTTTCCATTGTAATTTTATTCATTTTGTCCTCCTACAATTCTTTTAATATATCTATGCTTTTTAAATATATATTTATATTATCCCTTAAATTATTTATTTTTTTGAATAAAAATCCCTTTATATATAAAAAATCTACAAACAATAATATTATAGGGACGAATTACTCCGCGGTTCCACCCTATTTATTCTGTTGTAGAATCACTTTAATTATATAGCTACGAGATTCCAACCTCATCATCGCTTCATATCCATAGTTTACTATATTATTATTTTCATGTCAATTTGATAATTACATAGTTTCTATGGTCTTAAGAAACTTTTTACTTTTTAAAAATAAGCCTGTATGTCTATCGTAAAACTCATCAATAAAGAAATTGATTTCATTTTTAACTTTATCACCAATTTCCAACTTAGATATTTTCCCTATATCAACATAATATAACATTCTTAATATTTTGATTGTTTTACTATCAACAATATATTCATTTGTTCTACATTTTTTACATAAAAAACCAAACTTATCAGGACACACAGTAATAATTGAAGAAACATCCCCGCATACAGCACATTCATCTAAAATAGGATTAACTCCTAAATAAGGTAATAGTTTCAATTCTAAAATATTAGTTATTACCATAGGGTCAAAATCTTCATTTATTTTAGTTAAAGATGATATGAGTAAGTCAAAGATACTTTCATAATCATTTGTTTGTTTTACTACTTGTCCAACTAATTCACAAATAAAAGAAGCATACCCTATTTTAAGTAAATCAGTCCTTATCATTTGATAATCATCTATAATATCTGCCTCTATTAATGTGGATATCTTATTTTCTTTATAATACATATAAAAATTACAATAGATAAGTTTAGAAGAAACTATTCTAAGAGGGCTTTTAAGTTTTTTAGCCCCTTTAGCCATCACTGAAATAAGACCATGGTCTTTAGTTAAAATGTGAATTAGCTTACTTGTTTCACCATAATCTTTTTCATTAACAACAATTCCTTCTATCTTCTCTATTCTCATTTAATACCTTCTTCACGCATTTTCTTATACTTTATGTAGTATTCTATTTTTCCAGTCATTTTAAATAATTGCCAAACATCTTCTTTATTCATTTTTTACCCACCTTTCATTCATATAATGGGTAAAAAAATTTATTTCTATTCAGTTTTAAATCCAAGTTCACTTAAATAATCTTCTTTGTCGCGCCACTTTTTAATAGTTTTGACAAACAAGTTAAGATATACCTTTTTACCAAGAAGTCTTTCTATATCAGCTCTTGCTTCTATTCCTATTTGTTTTATCATCTTTCCATTATTTCCTATAATAATCTTTTTTAAATTATCACGATCAACGATTATATTAACATATATCACAGCCGATTCTTTTTTCTCTTCCATACTTTCAATAACACAAGTTATAGAATGAGGAACTTCTTCATCGGTAAGGTTAAATATTTTTTCTCGAACAAATTCAGTTATCATAAATTCTTTAGATACATTAGTGATTTCTCCATCTTCGTAATATTTTACTGTATCTTTCATATAACTTTTGATGACATCTATTAAACGATCTAAATTATCATGCTTTAGTGCTGATACAGGTATTATTTCAGAAAAATCATATAGAGTCATGTATTGCTCTATCTTTGGTAATATTTTATCCTTAGGTATTTTATCTATTTTGTTTAATATTAAAATAACAGGCTTGTTAGTTTCTTTTAAGGTGTTAATAACAAATTTATCACCTGTACCTAGCGATTTAGTAACATCTACTAAAAAGAGGATAACATCAACATCAGAAACTGAAAAATACGCTTGCTTATTTAAATATTTACCCATTTTATTTTTTGGTTTGTGTATTCCTGGTGTATCGACAAATATTATTTGATAATCTGAATCATTATATACCCCTTGGATATTATTTCTTGTGGTTTGAGGTTTATTGGATGTGATAGCTACCTTTTTACCTAAAATATTATTTAATAAAGTAGACTTTCCTACATTAGGACGCCCTATAATTGATACAAAACCTGATTTCATTTGATATCATCTCCTGTGAATGGACTAGTTATAACATCACTATATAATACATCCCTTTGCTTACCTGTTTTAGTGTATAAAACAATTTTAGTGGAACTATCACAAAGTTCACTTATAGACTGTCTACATATAAAGCATGGATAACCAATTTTATCACTTGCATTCATAATATGTATTTCCTTAAAATCTCCTTTTTTATAACCATTTGATATAGCTGAATTGAGGGCATTTCGTTCAGCACAAATAGTACCTCCAAATGAAGCATTTTCAACATTCACACCTTTGAAAACAGTACCATCCTTCATTACAACAATAGATGCTACTAAATATTTTGAATATGGCGCATAAGCATTATCTAAAAGTTTTTTTAAATCTTCTATCATATTAAATTATCCCTTCTATGAATTTTATTACTTTAGGTAAGAAAATTAAGCATCCTATTATAAAAGCTATAACTGAATAGACAAAAACAGATGCTGATGCTGTATCTTTTGCTATTTTTGCAAGCGGATCTAACTTTGGACAAGTTAAATCAATTGTAGCTTCGATAGCTGTATTTAAAAGTTCAGTACCTAATACCAGTCCTATAGCTATAAGAACAAAAAACCATTCTAAGAATGTAATGTTAAAGAAAATTCCACCCGCTATTACTATTAGAAGGAAAACAGCCATTACTAATATACTCTGTTCTTTTTTTATAGCATAGGCTAGTCCATCAAAACTATACTTAAAACTATTGATAAAACGATTTATTCCTAATTTTTTTCTCTTATCTCTTGATTCCAAATTCATTTAATATTACCTCCTGTCGATCAAACATTTCCTTTTCTTCTTGATCTTCCATATGATCATATCCAAGCAAATGCAAGAATCCATGAATCATTAAAAATGACAATTCCCTTAAGTTAGAATGTCCATATGAAACAGCTTGTTCGTATGCTTTGTCCAAAGATATATATATTTCTCCAAGCATTCTAACCTCTTCTTTTAAATCTTCATTATCTTCAAAAGCAAAGCTTAAAACATCTGTTGTTTTATCAACACCACGATATTGTTTATTAAGCTTATGCATTTGATTATCATCAATAAAAACTATGTTAAAAATAACATTATCTAGTTTTTCATAAGAAACTGCAAAATTAATTAATTCCTCTAACACTTTCATTTCTTCAATCTTTTTATCGGTTTGATTTATAAAACTTATATCATTCATGATGCCACCTCCGGTAATTTGATTTCAAAGTTACAAACATATAAATATATAAATATTATCAAAGCAATAATTAACAAATTAACAAACCAATCTTTTTTAAATACTCTTGGGACATGATCAATGATTTCATCAAAAATTACATATATAAAATATCCTATCATTCCGCCTGTTACATTTAAAATAATATCATCAATATCAAATACTCTACCTCCAATAAGGCGTTGTGTAAATTCTATTGTTAAAGAAGAAATTAAAGATAAGAGAAAAATAACTCCAAATTTTTTCTTCTTAAGATAGCACGATACAAAAAATCCAAAGGGGACAAAAATAAGCAAATTCCCAACTATGTTTTTATAAAACTTTACTGACCCAATATCGTATCGCAAGATTTCTTTAAAAGGGACTAAATTATAACTACTAATACTAGTACTAACAGGATCTTGGTATGTTACAACATAGAAAAGCAGCAGAATGTAAATCATAAATAAAAGCAATGAAGCTTCTTTATAAAAAACAAATTTTTGTCTATTAACTTTTAAATAAGCAAATCTGATCGATGATATTATAACTGTAAAAACAATTAGCATTGGCCATGATTTACCTAGTACTTCTATAAATTGCTCTCTTAACATACTATCTCTCCTACTCTGTTTCTGTTATTTCTCTTTCTTCCCCTATTTTTTCGCACACTTTAAAAAACATTTCTAAATACAATTTATTATTTTCAATATAATACTTTAATTTTCTTTTACTTATAATATATTCATCCTCATCAAGCGAATCCTTCATTTTTTTAACTGCTTGTTCTTCTGCTTTAATTAAAGCCTCACTATCAGTATATATTTCATCTTCTATGACAGCTTCCTTTTGTAATTCTTTAACTATTTTAAAAGGTATAAGGGGATTAGATAAAACATTAGTAGTTTCCACCTTTTTATCTTTAAATGGCGAAAAATCAAATAAGGATATACCAAAATTTAGAAATTGAATCTGATATATTTTCTTTTCATTTCCTGTTAATGTTTTACTCTGATAAATAATTGGATGTTCTACTTTAATATTATACCATACTTCGCCATATATTTGACCACTTGCTTTGACAATTTTAGACACTTCATTTCCCTTCATAATACGGCCGCTTATTATGACATCACCTTTTTTAACAAAATCATTTTTTCGTTTAACTATTTCTCCTTCAAAAACTTCCATTTTCATAATAATAGCACTTTTAGAAGAAACAATATCTTGATAAGTATAATTCTTTTCTTCACTCTTCATCTTACGTTCTACAACTTTTACAATGTACTTAGTACCAACATTTTCAATTTCAATCCACTCTAATCTTTCTTTATGTTCATCTAATATTTCTTTTTTTATCCTTTCAATCCCCTCATGATTTTTTTTAAATTTCCACTTTGAAATATCGCGTTCTTCTAGTTCGGCAATCATCAAATCTCTTATATTAGCATTACTATGTATTACCTCTACTTCAAAAATAACATTTGATAGGTATAGAAGCAGGGCATAACCTATAATAAGTGATATTACTAAAAAAAGATGTTTCTTAATTCCTGACAAGAGTTTTAATTTTCCTTCATAACCTATTTTTTCAATATTATATGTCGTCTTCATGTTCATGACTTTTTCTAGATCACTATTATATATTTTTATTATTACCTTTTTCCTATCTATAACGTTAGTATCTATGATATCTATTTTTAATTTATATAAATAAGATAAAAAACGCTCTATTTTTCTTCCTTCAATACAAAGAACAACAACGCCTTCAAAATAATTAACAAACTTTCGATTCAATGTATCACCTAAGTTCTATTTGTTTTATGTCGCCACTTATTAATATTTCATTACCTAACAATTTTGAAACCACTAAATTTTTGCCTTCAACAGTTATGTTTCCATCATCAGTTGAAACTATCACTTTATTACTATCAAAATGTTCTATTTCAACATAGTTAACTATGTTGACTTTGTTTTTGTATATATGAACGGACATTTTTGGGTCATAAATGTAATTTTTGATTTTATCGATCATTTTCATATAACCACCTATATAATCATATTAAAAAAAGACCGTTCTTATGAGGTTAAAATTATAGTTGATTAATTTAATTTCATCATTTATAATATGCTTGTAAAAGAGGGATGAAATGAAATTAGATAAAAATAATAGCCTAAAAATGAAGAAAGCCTATTACACCAAACCTTTTAAATTGGTTTTATTAAATTTAATGATTGGAACTTTTCTAATAAATTCTACTGCTTGTGGGATAGTAAGGGAATCAAAAGTTGTCGCAGAAAATAAAAGTGACGATTATTATGATGATGATACATCTAAAACTTTAACAATTACTTCTACACCTATGCCATCACCAACACAAAAACCAACTCATAGTCCTACACCATCACCTACGCCTATACCAACTCCGACGCCTACACCTACGCCTACACCTACTCCAATACCAACTACAACTCCCCTACCTGATGAGGAGGAAATATCTAGAAAGTTAGTAGCTTTAACTTTTGATGATGGTCCTTCTAAAAATAGGACTTTAAAGATTGTTGATATTTTAAAAAGGAGTAATAGCAGTGCCACTTTCTTTGTACTAGGATCTAAAGCACAACAGATGCCTGAGGTTATCAAAGAAATTAAGGATGCCGGTAACGAAATTGCTAATCATACATATGGACATGACAACTATAAAAAACTAACTGAAGAAGAAGCTTTAGAAAATTATGAAAGAACACAGAACATAATCGAAGATATTATTGGTGAAAAACCTCGTCTTTTTAGACCAATGGGTGGTCTGTACAATGAAGAAATGCAAGAATACCTTCCTTGTCCACTAATATGGTGGAAAAAGGATTCAAATGATTGGCGTGCAGAACTATCTGATGAAGAAGTTATGAATAATGTTTTAAAAGGATTAAAAGAAGGCGACATAATACTATTTCATGATATTCAAAGCAGAACCGAAAGAATAATTGAAGATGTGATTATAAAAATCAAGGAACAAGGTTTTGATATAGTAAGTGTATCTGAAATGTTTGAGTATTATGATATTACAATGGAAAATGGTACTGTTTACTTTTGTACATATAAAAAAGATGAGTTAGAAAATAATATTGAAGAGAAAAACAATGTTAAAATATTAAAATAAAAAATTAAGTGTTAGTTAGCACTTAATTTTTCTTTTATCATGACATTTACTTTATTCATGTCAGCTTTTCCTTTAATTGAAGGAATTAATTCTTTCATGATTTTACCCATATCCGCAATATTTTTTGCATCTACTTTAGTAATAACATCATCGATAATTTTTGAAAGTTCCTCTTCACTTAATTGAGCTGGTAAATACTCAAATAATATTTCTAATTCCGATTCATTTTGAGCTATTAAATCAGTCCTACCTACTTTTTTGAATTCTTCAATTGATTCTTTTCTCATCTTTACTTGTTTAGCTATGATATCTAAAATATCTTCATCAGTAAGTTCTCTTTTTTTTGAAATCTCTTCTAATTGAATAGAACCTTTAATCATCCTTATAACATCTACTTTGTTTTTTTCGTGATTTTTCATAGCGTCTATCATGTCCTTATTTATTTTATCAAGCATTCTTAACACCTCTTTTTTCTAAATTATTATATACTTCTTCAAAATCATTGCAACGAACATAACTTGATCCAACAGGCATAAAAGTATCATTTCCTCTTCCAGCTATTACTACTACGTCACCTTTTTTTGCAATATTCAAAGCTTCTTCAATTGCTTTAGAACGGTCTATGATTCGTCTATAATTAATTTTATTTATATCTAAACCCGATACCATATCATCAATTATATCGTTTGGGTCTTCATCTCTTGGATCATCAGATGTAAAAATAACATAATCAGATAAAGATGTTACTACTTTACCCATATCTGGTCGTTTTATTTTATCTCTTCCTCCTGCTGATCCAGTTACTGTAATTATATTACCTCTAGATATAACACTAACATATTCAAGTAAGTTTTTTAAACTGTTTGCTGTATGTGCAAAATCTATTACAACCTTAAAACAGTCATTAAAATCAATTATATTAGTTCTTCCCATTATACATTTTAATTTTTTAATGTTTTCTACTATTTCACTTATTTCAAAACCTAATTTATGACAAGCTATAATACTTGCTAGTAAATTATAAACATTAAATCTTCCTGACAACGGACTTTCTACTAAATAAGTTCCCTCATCAGTTTTTAATGTAAAACTTAATCTATCTGGTAAAACTACTATATCACTTGCAGTATAGTCTGAAGCATTTTCAACACCATAAGTAATTACCTTACCTTTACTCGCCTTTATAAAATAATCAGCAAATGGCTCATCATTATTAATAATTGAATATCCACCATCTTTTACCATACCAAAAAGTTTACCTTTGCTTTTTCTATAGTTAGTATATGTTTTATGATTATTTATATGATCTTTAGTCAAGTTAGTAAATATTACTATATCAAAAAGTATATCATCAATTCTATTAGTAATTAATCTCTCTGATGACACCTCAATAGTTGCATATTTGCATCCTTGTTTGTAAAAACCATCCAAAGCCTTAAATAACTGAACTGGAAAAGGAGTGGTAAGATTACTCTCTTGTGTATAACCATCACACTCTATACCGTTTGTTCCAATATAACCAGCTTTATCCATCTGATTTATTAACTGGTAAATGATACTTGTAACAGTTGTCTTTCCATCCGTTCCCGTTACTCCTATTAAATTCATCTTCTTATCAACTTCATTATAAAAACGAGAAAGAACTTCAATCATCGCCTTATTTGTATCTTCAACTTTAATAACTGGGACATTTACGTTTAATTTTTTTTCAGATAACACTGCAACTGCACCATTATCTATAGCCTGATTAACATAATCATGTCCGTCTACAGTTAAGCCTTTGATACAACAAAACAAATAATTGTCGTTCTTTACTCGTGAATCTTCTTCAATTGAAGAAATTAAAATTTCATGTTTACAAGGAATTAATTCTTTTAGTTTTTTCATAATCTGCCTCCTATTACTATTATGATTATCTATCGCGACGATTATGTTTAGATGCGTTCCTTATAGCAGCTTGTTTTTTCTCTTTTCTTTCAATTCCAGGTTTTGTATAATGTTCTCTTTTCTTATATTCAGAAGGGACACCACTTCTAGCGACTTTTTGTTTAAACTTTTTTAAAGCGCCTTCAATATTACCGTTTACAACAACACGAGTCATTCTTAATCCCTCCCTTCTTTTACTAAAAATATTATAACATCGGCATGTAAAGAGTTCAAGTGTAAAGGTTACTTTTTAGTGATTAATATGTAAAAAAAAGAGTTGTAACTCTTTTTTTGTTAGATTTTGCATATTGATTTTGTTTGAATACGTCTAATAGCATTCCCAAGTGACCTTCCTAAATCAAGTAGCGTATTAATACCTCTTGCAAGAGCATTAATCAAAGTTCCCGAAATAGAGCCACCTCTTATATTCATTAGTTCATTATTATTCAATTCCATTTTATCACCTACTTATTACATTTTAATGGTCTTACATAACCATCTACTACGCCAATTAGAAATGTTATTAAACTTCCTATTGCTAACCACAAACCAAAGCCACCGCCATAAACATTATTTAATTCTTCATTTTTAAGTATAATCATAATACCACCCTTTCTTCTCTTACTTTTTTTAGATTATCAAGCATAATAACTTTATCATATAAATCAGCATTATCTAATCGATGTGATATGACAATAATAGTTTTATCGTTATAATTTGTAAAAATATTTTGTAAAATTTTTCGTTCTAAAGCTGTGCTCATTTCACTCATACTTTCATCAAAGATAAATACATTGCTATCTTTTAGTAATGCTCTTGCAATTATAAGTCTTTGCCTCTCTCCACCAGACAAATTAGATCCGTCTTCTTCAAGTAACATATGAATATCTAAATTATGTCTTCTAAGTATTTCGTCTGAACAAGTTAATTTTATTACATCATCTATTTCAGTTTCAATTAATTCACGATTAAGTTTAATATTATTATAAAGGGAATCCTTAAATAATATTTCATCTTGTGAAACATAACAAATACTATTACGAATTAGATTAATTGGATATTTTGACATATCTTCTTGATTAATGTATAGTCCTTTTCCTTCAATATCAAGATGACGCATTAATATTTTAGCTATAGTTGATTTACCACATCCCGAAGCTCCATTAATCATAATTTTTTCACTTTTGTTTATTTGTAGATTAATGTCTTTAATCACATTATCTAAACCATTATATGAATAACTTAAATCGTGTATTTTTATATTGTTTATTTCCAATTTCTCTTTTGTTTTTGCATTTTCTTCAATGTCGAAAAATTCACTTATTCTAATTAATGCACTCAAAGATGCCCTAAGTAATGGTTCAATATCAAAAATGTTTTTTAAAGGATCTAGAAAAAAATTTAAAAAGAAAACAAATAAAACAAGTTCACTAACTGAAAGTGTTCCATTAGCAATAAAAACACTTCCTAAAAAAATTATAAATAAAAAACCTACGTTTAATATATAATCTTTTATCATCTGTATAAATATATATTTTTTATTAAATTTGTAATTATTATCTACATACTTACAATACTTATCCATCACCTTATCGTATGTTTCCTTTTCAATACATAAATTTTTAATTGAGTTTATTCCTTTTATTGTTTCAATCAAATTAGATGCAACAGTCGCTTCTTCCTCTTGCTTTCTAATAGCATAGTATTTGATTGTTTGATTATAAAAAATAACAACAATACCATACAAGACCAATATAACTACAGCTATTAAAAATAACTGAGCGTTTATAATATACATTATAAAAATAGAACCTATCACTAATACAAAATCCATTAGCAGAATAGTTGTCCCCATACTAATTAACTCTTTTACATAACTTAGATCATTAAGACGTGATACTATATCACCTGTTTGTCTTGAGTTAAAATATTGTATAGGAAGTGATAATAGATGTTTAAAAGCAGAGACCATTATTTCCTTATCTAGATTATTGTTTATAAATATAAGTATCCTACTTCTTATATAATCAATTATTGTTTTCGTTATCAAAACAATGATAAAAAAGATAAATATTGGTAGTTTTGAATTAAGTTGTAAATTTGCATCTTCAACAACTATTTTAAAATAAAAAGTACTTATAATATTGAAAATGGTATACAAGATAGAAAGAATCAATACCATGATAAAAAAATTGCGATATGGCTTTACTATTTGCTTTATTGTTTTCTTTATTTTTGTAAGGGACTTTATATTATCAATTTTTCTAATTGGGTGAAGTGTAATAACAACATTTGTCCATATTTGGTTAAATTCGTCAAAGGTATATTTTCTATAACCAAAAGCAGGATCAGCTGTAATAATTATTTGTCTTTTTTTATCTATCTTATCTATAACCATAAAGTGATTATAGATTTTGTCTATTACCACATGAACAACATCATATGGCAACAGATCATTACATGAATTGTACTTATAGCCTCTCGCGTCAAACCCCACATTTTTAGCTGCCATAATAAAATTTAAAGCAGTTGTTCCATTTCTATCCGTCTTCATCATTTCTCTAAGTCTTTCCATAGAACTATTACCACCATAGTGTCTCATTACCATTAGTAGACAAGCCGCTCCACAATCTTTAATATTTTCTTGTCTAACAAACTTCTTTTTAAACATCTAATCACCTCCTTACTTATATCTTTCTATATAATATTTGTTTTTCCCTTCGTGAATCATTTGAAATAAAAAAAAGTTATGTCTTTGCATAACCTTTATTTTTTTATATATACATTTTTCCACAAACCATGAATATTACAATATTCATATACCTCTAGCATTTCAAATTCCTCATCAACTTTAAATAATGCTTTAGGTTCATCTCCTGGTTTTAGATTAATCTTTTTCACCTTGTTGTTATATGAAAGAACGATCCACTCTATATAATGTTTTTCTTCCATAGGATGCAGAGTACTTCCAACATCTACCTGTACTTCATTATTGTCAACTTTAATAACTGGTAAATGTTTTTCATTTCCTTCATCTGTTACATTTGCCTCTATCTCTGTCATTATCTCACCACAACAAACTAGAGTACCACCACCATTTTTTACAAGTTCTACAACGTTGCCACATATTTCACACTTAAAAAAACGCATCTTATCACCTCCCTTCATTAATAATGTATATTAATTATCTACCATAACCTTACTTAAAAAGCGAATAATAGCTATACCAATGACAAATGTAACAATTGATACTAATATGTCGAATCCTACAGGAACACCCGGGAAAACCTCCATAATTGAGCCTATTACAAACCCTAAAATCATAAGGTATGTTGGCCTTGGTTTTTTATTTAAGAAATTTTCTAAAACTTTTGTAGTAGCTATAACACCTATCCCAACTCCTAATATAATAGGAATTAGAAAGTTAACCTCCAAGTTGTTTATTGCTTTTAAAGTTATATCATAAAGTCCTAAGACAAGGAGCATAAACGAAGTACTAATCCCTGGTAAAATTAACGCTATAGCAATTATTATTCCAGATAATATTAAAAATAAAAACTTTAAAATACCAGTTGAAGAAGCTAAATCAACAAGTGTACCTTTATATAACGACATTACTAAAATAATTAAAAAACCTATTACTAGATATAACCAATCATTTTTTGTTTTAGATCCATTTGTTGCCTTTTTATATAATATAGGAATACCTCCTACTATAAGTCCTAAAAACAAATAAATCATGGGCATTCTAAATAGTTCAAGACTATATTCAATTATTCTACCAAAAAGGAATATTCCAGTGATTCCCCCTATTCCTACAACAAATAGAAAGGTCGTATTTTTCTTGATATCCTTAAAAAATGAACTAACAGCATGAATCATCTCATCGTATAATCCTAAAATAATAGCCATTGTTCCACCACTTACACCGGGCACTAACATTGCTATACCAATTATTGTTCCTTTAATAAAATTAATAATTTTCTTCATAGTAAACCTCACTTATTTTTTCTACCATTTCTTCTCATCTTCAAAATCAATTCAGACTCTTTTGCTCTTTCGTAATTTATTTGATCTTCGCCTGCTATGTGTTTTATCATTTTTGAATCATTAGTAATTAAAGCACGCAGTCTTGTTAAAAAGGAATATTTGTATCCCAAAGGCCTAGGCGAAATGCCTGCAACTATATGTGATAGTATTCTAAATTCCTCTTCGTTAGTAGACGTATATCGCTTACCATTAATATATATAGTTGCATTATATGGAAATTGTTCTTTTGGTAAATGGTGTTTTTCAATATTGTTTCGTTTATTTTTTTTCACTATAATACCCCTTTGCTAAATTATTTAATTTATTCCAACCTTCAAACAAATTAAATACAATAATAGATATCACACATCCTAAAAACCATCCTGCAACTACGTCTGATGTATAATGGACCCCTAGATAAATTCGACTAATTCCAATTACCAAAGGAATGATAATGCAGATGATTGATATAGTTAATTTTGTTTTTTTATTATCTACATGTTTTTTTGTTATCATAAAAACCATTGTATAGAAAGCCATATTTATCATTGCATGCCCACTTGGAAAACTATAATATGACTCAGATATTAATTGTAATATATTAGGTCTTTCTCTTGCAAATAAAGTTTTAAGGCCTAGATTTGATAAAGATGTTATAGCAACTGTAGTTGCAACAGGAAGAGCATAGTTTTTCCTCACCTTTGAAAACAAGAAAAAACTTAAACACAAAATTATTACTACTCCAACACTACCAACTTCTGTTGCAAAGCGCATAAACAATGTTAAATTAGGGTTAATCTGATTAGAGATGATATCATAAAACCATGAATCGATTGTTTTAATCAACTCTCTATCCACACTAAAAGCAACAAGACATATTAAAAATGTTAGAACTAAAGTAATTATAAAAAATTTTTTGTTTTTCATTTGATCTACCCTCTATATAAATTATAACATGTAACATTATAAAAAAAAGAAAAATCTACAATTATGTAGATTATATTATCTTATGGCGTCCTGACAGGGATTCGAACCCCGGACCGACGGCTTAGAAGGCCGTTGCTCTATCCTACTGAGCTACCAGGACAAAAATGTATGTCTTTTAAAGGACATACTGATTATACAACAAACTTTTTTTTTATTCAATACTTCTCAATGTACTTTTTTCTATTTCTTCGTTTTCTACCATAAAAATAACCTCTTTTACATCATAATTGTCACCTACTGATAATGCTATTGAGTAAATTACTTCTTCTAATATCTTTTTATTTTTTATATCATCTAAGATATAACTATTAAAATTAAGCAAAATACTATCGGCAGCTATTTCATAATTTAGAAGTTTAGCGTTGGTATTTAAAAAACTCATAAGATTTGTCTCATATAAAGGACCACTTATCAATTCATCTATTATTATTTTTATTTTGTCTCTTGAATCATTTATATATTTGGTAACTGGAACATAATAATAGTTGTCGTCGTGTTTATTTATATAATAAACAGTGACTCCTTGAATATCAACTAGTGAATCAATATCGTAGATTTTATTAACCCCAAAATTTCTTTTTAAAAGGGCTGGTAATCTTTTGCTTGTTTGGGGCAATTTAGTTAATACTTGGCCTTCAATATATATAATAACTCCCTTTACTTCATCAATACTAGTTAAACTATAAGTAATAGCTTCTATTACTTTTTCTTCCATCTCTTTGTTCACATCTAACAAACTTTTAGATAAATTAATCTTGGCAACGCCATCTGCTAATTCAACACTAATTATTTTAGTATCACTTGGTATTATTGCTCTAAAACCATTGGGTACAAAACTTTCTTTTTTTCCATCGACAATCATTATTTCCAACATTTCTCTTATCTTATCAGTTGTTTTATTTCCATTTAAAACTACATTAGCTCTACCAATAAAATTATTTGCATCTAATAAATATATTTCACTCATTTTATTATTACTCACATATTCTACTTCTTGTTTTAGATTAAGTTCATAATTTTGTTCTTTTGGAAACAGGGAAAAAAGCACCAATAATAGAAGTATAATACTTGCTAAAGCAATCCTTTTAAAAGCAGATTTTTTGATCATAAACACCATCCTTAATAAATGATATGTTCATATTTTAAAATAATTAAAAAAAGTCACGTGAAGTGACTTCTATATTGTAATTTCTCCTAATTTTATTAATTCAACAACCGCTTGAGCTCTACCTTTAACTCCTAATTTTTGCATAGCATTAGAAATATGATTTCTAATGGTCTTTTCGCTTATATTTAAATATAGAGCTATATCTTTAGTCGATTTATTTTTAACTAGTAACTCAAATATTTCCTTTTCTCTTTTCGTTAGAATTCCTTTTCTCATCTT
Organism: Mollicutes bacterium; assembly: GCA_012841205.1. Taxonomy (GTDB): domain Bacteria; phylum Bacillota_I; class Bacilli_A; order RF39; family UBA660; genus UBA5348. Next base: position 4,577 of record DUVE01000009.1, on the reverse strand, counting down.
GATCCTCACTTTCCAAAGTAAGAGGTGGTTTATATTATTCATATTATTGTATGTTGAAACTCTAATTAAGTGAATACTTGTATAAAAAAAATGCTAGTTATCTAGCATTAATGTTGAAACTTAACTGATATATACATTTTATCATCAAATTTCTCTTGGATACTTCTCATTATATTATTTGCAAGTTCAGTATTATGTTCCTTACTTGCTACAACTACTCTTATTTGACTGTTATCTATTTTTACAAATGAATTTAATTTGTACTTAGTCTTAATAATAGTTTCAAGTTCTTCTTCTTTACCTTTTACAACATCGAGTAACTTCAACTGCTCATAAGCATTATTCTTCTCTTCAACGCTAGCTTCTATATCAGTTAGTATCATTTTAAGATCGTTTCGCATCGTTAACCTTTCATCATCACTTTCAACCCTAAGGGCTGTTAAAATCTCCCCTTCTTCAATCGATACACTACCATCAGTGTTAGCATCACCATTTGTTGTTGAAAAAAGCGATGATGGCATTGTTAAATAATATACACTTAGCACTAATATCAAGCTAAAAAGCGTCAAAAACCACAAATTCTGCTTCTTTATCATAAGTACCCTCCTTATCTACTAAATAATATGATAGGAAGGGACAATTATTACTTTTTTACAAATTTTCTTCAAACTTAAAAAAACAAGTGTTTTAAACACCTATTTTCTTGATACATATTTTCCATCACTTGTAGATATAATAATCGTTTCACCTTCATTAATGAATAAAGGAACTCTTACTGCTAAACCTGTTTCAAGAATTGCTTCTTTTGTAGCAGTAGTAGCTGTATTTCCTTTAGTAGCTGGTTCAGTACTAGTTACTAACATCTCTATTTTTTCTGGTAAATTAATACCTAACATTTCTTCTTTAAAAAATACCAATTCTACTTCTAAATTTTCTTTCAAATAACCTATTTGGTCTTCCAAAAGAGTTTTGTTAAGTTCAATTTGTTCATATGTTTCCATATTCATGAAAACATAGTTGTCACCTGAATTATATAGATATTGCATTAGCTTTTTTTCTACCATTGCACGTTCTACTTTAATATTGGAATTAAATGTATTTTCAATATTAGCTCCAGTTCTTAAATTTTTTAACTTTGTTCTTACAAAAGCTGGGCCTTTTCCTGGTTTAACATGTTGAAACTCAATAATTACAAATGGTGTTCCATCTACTATTATTGTCATTCCATTTTTAATATCATTGATATTAATCATTTACTTACCCTCTTTCTAATAAAAAACAAGCCTTAAAGCCTATTTCTTTTCTTTATGGATAGTTGATTTTTGGCATCTCTCACAATACTTTTTAAGTTCTAAACGATCTGGAGTATTTTTTTTATTTTTAGGAGTACGATAGTTTTCTTCTTTGCACTCTGTACATTGTAGTGTAACTAATTCTCTATTACCTGGTTTTGCCATATTATCCCTCCTCTTTAATTACGTTTCTATTATATCAAATTATTTATAAATGTCAAAGAATTTATTGCTAATTTGAGACGTAATAGCTTTTATTATATTTGTCTTATAAGAACTTCTGCCATATATGTGTGATACATCTGGCGTTACTACAGCTATACTCATAATAGGATCTTCAACTGGATAGTAACCTATGAAAGAATTTGATAGTGTTTCTTTGTCTATTTTCCCATCATTATCCGAGTCTATAAAGCTTTGTGACGTTCCTGTTTTGCCAGCTCCGTTTGGCACTTTGCCCATATAACCATATCCTAAACCAGTTCTCACAACTTCCCTAAATCCCTTTTGAATACGTTCTATATACTTAGAATCAATATCAAGGTTGTTAATTACCTTAGGTTCATATACCTCTTCTATTTTTCCTAGTTCTTCAGTCATTGTTTCAGCACGAACTTCTTTTAAAAAATGAAGGGCAATTCTCTTTCCACCATTAGCGATAGTATTAATATATTGTGATAATTGAAGTGGTGTATATGTATCATATTGTCCAATTGAAAAGTCTAATAAATGACCAGTAGCGGTACTACTACCTTTATAGCCTGCTGTTTCATTAGGTAAATCAATTTCAGTTTTAACACCTAAACCAAATTTGGCAAACATATCACGATAAGTATCAAATGCTTTGATATCAATTGCAAGTGGAGCATTATACCTGTAATTACCCTTGCCTACTTTCATAGCTATTTTAAACTGATATGAGTTAGAAGATAACTTTAAAGCTGTTATATCATCAAGTACACCAAGTCCACTTCGCCACGAACATTTTTCAGGCGTATTTTTAATTTTTACACACTCATCTAACATTCTAGTACCTATCGATATAGCTTTAGTATTATAACCAACTGCCATTGAAGCCCCTTTTACAACGGAACCTGGAATAATGGTTGTTGTTGATAGATGCGGTGCATAGTCATAAAAAACATATTTACCATCTTTATTTACAATCTGTTTTCCAACATACGCTAAGATAGAACCAGTTTTTGGTTCACTTAATATAACAAATACTTTGTTGAAATATTCAGTATTAGGTTCTCCTTTTGCTTTTATCATTAACTCTTCGATTATTTTTTCAACTTCCATTTGAAGATTAATATCAATTGTTAAAACAAGATCTTTACCTCTATAACCTGCTTTAATTAATTCCAAACTATTATCTGCATTACTTTTATAAATACTTTTAGTGCCTTTAAGTAAATCTTCATATTGATATTCCAAATTACTAAGACCAACCCTATCATTTAAGGCATATCCTTTTTCTAAATAATGGTTTTTTAATTCATATGGAATTCCTTGTTCATAATCAGATACAGTACCTAATATTCCTCTTAAGACATCCCCATATAAATATTTTCTCTCCCAATCTAATTTAGTATTAAATCCTTCATATGTTGTAATATTTTCCGAAATGTGAGCATATTCAAAATCTGTTACAGAAGTATTCTTAATTATCTTTTCATCATAATAATAACCCTTGTTCATCAAATAATATATATATGCTGCTTCTTTATCTAAATCATTATATGCATTCAATTCATCATCTGTAATACGCTCTATTTTAAGTTTTTCTAAATCATCTAATGATAATTTTCTCTCATTATATTTTTGGTATTCTTCTTCTGTTATTTTTTCTCTCCCTAATTTTTTGTTATTCGCTAACCAAAACTCTTTTAAATTAATTTTATATAATTTATCATACGGAACATCTAAAACATCAGCCATTTGATAAGCTAGTTCTATTTCTCTTGCTGTTGTTATACCTTTTGGTTTTTTATAATATATTGTTTTCTTACCAACATTATCGACTAATAAATTATAATTACGATCATATATACGGCCTCTTGGAACAGAATTGCTCTCTATTATTTTTTCAGTAGCTTTAATTAATTTTGCTTGATAAAAATCTTTGTTTCCTATTTGTAATGTAACAAGTGATATTGATAAAAAAGAAAATATAATAACACAAAAAACAATCATTATATTAAATCTTCTATCGATTATTTCTTTAATATAACGAGTTTTGTTAGAATGCTTAGTATTTATTTTTATTCTCTTTTTCACCTAATCACTCCTCTTTGTTATTATGATTTAATCCTCATACATCCATACTAAAAGGCATATAGATTAACGAGGTGATTTAAATAAACGACTTTTTATTACAAACATATATTCAAAAAATAGAAAAGACTGATATTAATAATTTTGCTAAAAAACAAGGTATAACATTGGAAGAAAATGAATTGGATATTATTCATATTTATCTAAAAAAACATTGGCGTACTTTTTATTATGGCAATCCAAAAGAAATCCTAGAAGAATTGAAAACAAAATTATCGGATGATACCTACAATAAAATAGAACAATTATATAGACAATTTAAAGATAATTTTAATTAGATTCCCTTATGTTTTTTAAAAGATTATCATCAAACTTTTTTTCTTTGATCATTTTTATTTCCCATTCATATGGAGGATAGATTTTCTTACCATCTTCAGTTTCAGCTACATAAGGCGTTTCTAATATCTTAGGAACGCTTTTAAGAAGAGGGTGATAGATTATATTGATTAGGTTATCAAAACCTATGTTGCCATAACCTATGTTAGCGTGACGATCTTTTTTTATACCTCTTTCATTTTTACTATCATTGACGTGGATACAACCTAATTTATCAAGACCTATCGTTTCATCGAATTCTTTCATTAATTTATCAAAATCACTGACGTCATACCCAGCATCATGCATATGACATGTATCTAGGCAAACAAGTAATTTATCATTATATTTTACACCATCTATTATCTCTTTAATTTCTTCAAAAGAAGAACCGCACTCGCTTCCTTTTCCAGACATTGTTTCAAGACAAATATAAACAGATTGATCTTCTCTAATAACCAAATTTAAAGCATTTATGATATTTTCAATTCCAACCTCTACCCCAGCTCCAACATGGCTCCCTGGATGTAAAACTATTTTATTTATTCCAAGTTCTTCACATCTACTTATTTCTTGTTTTAAAAATGATATTGAAAAATTATAATTATCTGCATTGTTAGCATTTGCTAAATT
>DUVE01000068.1 GCA_012841205.1 Mollicutes bacterium | reverse complement strand
TGATGGAAAGATGATGAAATTTTATTAAATTCCCTATCATTTAAGATGTGTTCTACGATCATCTTATACTGGTTATCACCTATGTTATTTATCATTTTCACTTACCTTCTTATTGCTTTATCTTTATATTATACGAGCTTGTGTCTTTTTTTATAAATATATTTGCACATTTTATGAAATAATGTAATTTAATTCTACAACAATTATATATTTTTGTCTAGTCCTTAACTGCCTTTAACATCTTAGTCCATAATTTAGATGTTGAGTAATTAAGGATTCCAACTTTGTAAATTTTCATTCCGTATTTTATCATAATGTAAATTACAACTACTAATAGTCCTAGTGAAATACCAACATCAACAAAACCAATCTGTCCCAACAATAGAAGTGGTGGCGAGATAAAGGCTGAAATGAACGGGATGTAAGAAACAATTTTAATAAATAACGATCCTTCAAAAGATGGTGCTAACATAGCTAAATAATATCCCGCCATACAAATTAACATGACTGGGGTTTGAAGTTGCTGAAAGTCTTCAATACTGGTTGTCATTGATGCTAAGACACCCGCTAGTAATGAATATGCAAGAAAACTTAATAACATAATTACAATAGTTATCGGAATTATATAGGCAAGTTTTGAAGCTATGTCAGATGACATAAGCATTTCAAAAAGATTTTTAACATCTATATCCATACCTAAATCGATTATAGAACCTGTTGTTGCTTTTCTAACAGCAATACCTATAGCAGCGGATACCAAAAGAATAGCTGATTGAATGAAAACAAACAGATTACTTGCTACTATTTTTGATATAAAATGAACTTTAGGTGAAACATTAGAAATAATTACTTCCATACTTCTTGTTGTCTTCTCCTCATTTATTTCACCGCCTATCATTTGAACTAAAAATATAATCAACATAAAAAATGGTAATATAAATATTGGAAAAACAATTCCCATGAAGAAATTCATAGTTTCTTCTTGTGATGATTTTGTTTCATCTAAAATATTTCTAGCAATTTCAACAGGTGTGTTAATATGTTGCAACTCATCTACATCTATATTTGATTTTGCCATTGCAATAGTATACTTTGATGTATTAATAGAGGTCGTAATTGTTTGATACAAGATATTATCAACATAAGAATCACTTATTATTTCTGCTTTAATATAATTATTATCATCTGGTGTTATATAAATAACAATTTCCTTCTCATTATCAATTTCTTCAATTAATAATTCTTTATCACTATCACTTATTTTTATGTTAATATTTTCAGGATCCCTTAAATAAGTTTGTGCTTGTTTAAAATTAGATACAAATAAATCAAACATTTCGCCAGTTTCATCTTTTACAACAATATTGGTTGGTTCGTTAAAGTCACCACCAAAAGATTCAATAATAGTATCAATATTTATCAATCCAATAATAAGTACAACAAGCAACACATTGACAACAGCAAACCATTTAGTTTTAATCTTTTTCTTTAGACTTGCACCAACTAAATATTTAAATTTATTTTTCATAACTTTCACCTACTTTAGATACAAATATTTCATTTAAAGACGGCTCTTCTACTACAAACTTAGTAATCTTATCCATTTTCTTAATATGTTCAAAAACATTATCGATATATTTTTCATCTTCTATTTTTACTTCATAATCAGTTTGTTTTTTTCTTACTTCTACAACACCCTTAATTTTTAGCAATTCGTCTTTATCTAATTTACCACTTATGAATATATTCTTTTTCCTATATTCTTTTTTAATATCTTTTAAACTTCCCTTTAGTACAGCTTGTCCCTTTACTAACACCACTAACTTCTCACAGAATAATTCAACATGTTCCATACGATGAGATGAAAATATAATAATCGCTCCATTGTTTTTAAATTCCTTAATCGCACTCATAAACATCTCAACATTTACAGGATCGAGTCCTGCAAATGGTTCATCTAAAATAAGCAATCTAGGATTGTTAATAACAGCTGCTATAAATTGAATCTTTTGTTGATTACCTTTAGATAATTCTTTTATTTTACGATGCTTGTATTCTTCTATCTCAAATCGTTTTAACCATTTGTCAAGTTCTGTTTCTATTTTTTCTTTCGACATACCTTTTAATACACCATAATACATCATTTGATCATAAACAGTCATTTTAAGAAGTAAGCTTCGTTCTTCAGTTAAAAAACCTATCTTGTCGGTCACTTCATAATCGATTTGTTTACCATCTAGGGTTACAGTACCCTCATCAGCATCAAGAAGCCCCATAATAACTCTAAACGTTGTTGTCTTACCTGCTCCATTAATTCCTAATAGTCCAAAAATTTCACCTTCATTTACTTCAAAAGATAGGTTGTCCACCGCTTTTAAATCACCATATGATTTAGTGATATTATTTAATTTTAGCATTCCTATTTCCTCCTCATTTTTTTAGTGGATTAATTACTACAATAGAAACATTATCAAAATTAAGTTGCTTAATTAAATCCTCTATTTCTTTTTTAGTAACATTCCTAATAATTTTATCATAATTAGTTTCATACTGACCATAAATAATTAAGTTGTTGACAATGTTACTATTTATCGCATCTACATCTTCTAATGTATATAAATTATTACTAATAAAAAGTTTCTTTTTGTTTTCAAATTCATCATCATCTATTTCTATATTTTGCAAAGTTTTCTTGATCATTTCTAATAATTCTTGAACCTTTTCAGTATCAGCGTTTATGGTTATAAATAAATGATTATCACTATAAGTAGTACTAATTGATGCGTACGATAGTAAAAGTTCTTTTTCTTTTGCAAGTTCATGAAATATAGAAGTAGATCCAAACAAACTATTGAATATAATTGAAAGATATATGTCTCTTTTTTTTGGATCTATCTTGATATTTTTAAGTGGTATTTTAATTCCATAAGATATTTTAGGTACCTCAACATTCATCTTTATCTCTTCATATTCTTTATGAACATCATCAGATTCTTTTACTTTTTTGATAGTAACCTTATCGCGTTTATCAAACTTCTTTTTCTCTTGATTTTCTTTTACTATTCCAATAATTTCCTCAGGATCAAAATTACCTGTTACCACTAGAAACATATTAGATGGATGATAAAAGGTGTTGTAGCATTTATATAAATCTTCTTTTGTTATTGCTTTTATATCTTTAACTTCTCCTGCAACCGAATATTTAACCGGATGTTTTTTAAAGCCATTATAACGAACTCTCTCTTCAAGATAAGAATATGGATCATCATGATACATTTTTATTTCTTCTTCAATAATACCTTTTTCTTTTTCTACGTTTTCATCTGTAAAATATGGGGTTTGTACGAAATCAAGTAAGTATTCTAGATTTTCTTTTAAATGGCTAGAACTTATAAAATAATATGATGTATTATACTCTGAGGTATAAGCATTTACATCAGCTCCATTTTGAGCATAAAAAAGCATTGGATCTATTCCATCTTCTTGCTCAAACATTTTATGTTCAAGGAAGTGAGCTATACCATTTGGAAATTTATTTGATTTACTCTCACCCACCGCCACAAATTCATTATGCATAGCACCATATTTTACATTGAAGCTAGCGTGAACTGTATTAACATTTTGTTTTGGAAACATAAAAACTTGTAATCCATTTTCTAATGTATCAAAATATAAAACATCATTTGTTTTATTAATTGTTATCTCTTTCAACTGCATCACCCCCGTGAAGTAAATATATTGTATCTATTTTAATTTTTTTACTGATACTTTTAACATCTTCTATAGTAACATTAAGTATTTCCTTTTTTCTTTTTTCTGTATCATCTAAATCAAATATTGTTTGTGATGCTAGATCACTTATTAATCTTAATGGTTTATCCTCAACACTTTTAATAATACTAATTATATCTTCCTTTGCTCTATTTAACTCATCATCATCAATGATTCCTTTACTCATATTATCAAACTGTTCTTTGATAAGTTTAACTGCCAAATCATAAGATTCTTTATTAATACCAGATGAGACTATTAAAAGATTATCCCCTCTTCGATAATTGGAATATATATAATAGGCTAATGAATTTTTTTCACGTACACTTTGGAATAATTTTGAATAACTAGGTCCACCTAAAATATCACTGTAAATAGGAAGAACATACTTTCTTTCAAAATCATTAAGTCCTACTATCTTGCAACCAATAACTAATTTTGATTGAGACAAACCTTCAATTTCTTCAGAGGCTTTATTAATATGTTTATTAGCAGTTTTATGATCTATAAATAAACTTTTTTTATGTTTTTTTATGGTGTTGATAGGAATCATTTCATTTACTGATTTTCGCATATCGTGGAAATCTATATTTCCCATAACAAAAACATCAACTAAATCACTATTTAGCATACTTTTATAATATTCATATAGATTCTTCTCATTTATATGTTCTAAATCCTCTAAATAACCTCTACGATATGACAAAGGTGAATCTTTATCCAAATGTTCAAGCATTCTTATTGTACTGTAACTTCTTAAATTATCTTTAACTGATCTTAATCTTGCCCTTATATCCCTTTTTACTATATTAAAAACCTTTTTATTAAATGCACCGCCTGAAACATCTGGATTAAATAAAATCTCTTTAAAAAAATTAAGTGACTTTTCATTCATACCAGGTTCTGTATATTGTTCATCGATCATTTGGATATAAAAAGTTGTTATAGCATAATTACCGACACGTCTTTCATTAGCTCCAATAATAGGTCCGTACAATCTTTCCATTTCCTTACATAAAAGTCTTTCTGATGGAAAGTTTTTACTTGACAACAAAAGAAGTTGATTTATAAAACTTCTTTTTGTGATTTCTTCTTTTAAGATTTTTCGCTTAAAAGTAATCATAACAGTTATGGTTTTAAATTTATCTGTTTTAAACAGATGAATATTATAAGCTTGTTCATCATGTTGTTGGTATTCCATATATTCACCACCTATAATTTATTATGCGACAAAATAACTTTATTATTTACAATGTTTTTAAAGCTAAATCAATCATTTCTAAAAATGCTTTTTCTCTTTGTTCTGAAGTGGTAAATTCTTTAGTAACCAAAGAGTCTGACACTGTAAGAAGGCATGCTGCTTCTTTATTAAATAAATTAGCATTGTGAAATAATGCAAAGGACTCCATTTCAGTTCCTATGCATTTATATTCATTTACAATTTTATCAAAAGTCATATTTTCTTTATAAAAAACGTCTGTTGAGTATATAATTCCCTTTGTAAGTTTAATTTCCTCGTTTTTTGCCACCTTTTCTATGTGATTGTTTAATGAAAGAGCAGGTTTAAGTATATTACTCTCTTCTCCGCTTTGAACATAAGCATAAGATGAATCACTATACGATGCAGTTGTTAAAATAAGATCAAATAATTTTAATTCAGGAATTAAAGCCCCACAAGAACCTATCCTAATTATTCTATCAACATCGTATTCTTTAAATAATTCATATGAATATATACCCATACTAGGCATTCCCATACCAGATCCCATAACAGATACTTTTTTTCCATTATAATAACCAGTATAACCAAACATATTACGAACCTTATTAAACATAACTACATCAGTTAAATAATTGTCTGCAATAAATTTTGCTCTTAGTGGATCACCTGGCATCAATACAGTTTTTGCTATGTCACCCTTATCAGCACTTATATGCGCTGTTGCCATAAATATCACTCCTTACCCTAATTTAAGTATATCACAAATAAAAAAAGAAGTTATTATTATTATTATTATATATTAAACTTCTTTTTTATAATTTTTTAAAACCATACATTTGCAATATCTGTATTGCTACTTTCTGGAGGTGGATTTGGTAAATCAAAACGAATTACAATTGGAATCTTAAAAGCATTACCAAATGCAATACACGTCCCAGGTTGTAAGGTTTTTAATTTTTCAACTATTTCATTTGTTATATTAGGAACCATATTTCTAACATAATCAGTATCTTTTGGATGAACCATTTTAAATATCAAGAAATTAGAACATTGTGATAGTGCGGTTTCAGATAATTCTGATGGTCTTTGTGAAATAAGCCCAAGCAATATTCCATATTTTCTACCTTCTTTAGTAATACGATCAAATATATTGTAGCCTAATAAAAATTGGTCATTATCGTTTTGAACGTAACGATGAGCTTCCTCTAAAATAATATGAATTGGATATGAAGCTTTATTATCTAAAGTTGTAACGAAATCATAAAATAATTTTGCAAAAATCTTGGTAATAGTTTTTGCTAAACGATCATCTATATAATTGATATTAAAATTAATAATTTGAGCACTACCACCTATTGTATTAGATAGATTTTTAATATATTGTTCCTTAGTTATATAACTTTCATGCTCAAAATATCTGCGATCATCACTATTTATTAATGAATGAAGTCTCACCTTTAAAATATTAGCATAGTCATAAACTTTGTCACTATTTAATACCCCTTCTGAAATAAGTGCAAAGTCAAAAGCGTCTTTTAAATCATTTAGATTATAAGCAAAAGAGCCATCAGGTAAACTTAATTCTAATCCTTCTTTTAAAAACTTACTTAAGAATTCAGCTATAAGCTGTATTTCATGTAACTTTCCATCCTTATCGATAATAAGACATTGTCTTAGTGTACGAACATAACCTGGTTGTACTAATTTTGTTTCAAGACTTAATTCCTTTGTGTTGAAAGATGATAATATAGCTATTAAGTGGTCTCTTATTTGACCTGCTGAATTACCACTATAAAGTACATCTAACAATGCTCTTGCAATAATATCATTTTTATATTCTATCGCCTTTTCATCTTGTCTTACAAAGATGCCTACTAATTTAAGTGCTTTTTCGATTATAGGAATTTGAATATGATTATCAGCGCCTAATAATAAGGCTATATCATCTACTCCTAAAAACCATAATGGTATATTTAAAATTTCTGTATCAGGAAAATTCAAATTAGTAGTATAGGTTTTAAAATTAAGCGATGGAGAGATAGTATTTATATTTTTAAAAGCATTATGATATTCACCATAAGCATCAAATATAAATATTTTTGCCTTATCTGGGATAGAATTAGTATGAGTAAAGAGGTTTTGTAGCATTCTTGTAACAGAATATGATTTACCACTACCTGTATTACCAAATATAGAAAAATGATGAGCAAAGAAGTTATTTATATTAATGTTAATTGGATAATTACCGTATAATGGCATAGTTCCAATATATAGTTTTTTAGTATTTGGTGAAACAACATTCCCTACAATTATATCTAATTCTTCTTTTTTTATAATACGACATGGGGAATCTAATGATGGCCTTCTAACAGTACCTGCTAGAAATATATTGTTAACCATTTCCCCTAATAATGTAACCTTCATTTTACCAATTGAAAAATCTTTTATTTCACCAATTATATTAAAATTAGTTTCCTCGAATACAACATGATAATTAAGAAGATTTTTTACTTCTTTTATATTTTCATTTAATGCTACTTCTACCACACTATTCTCAATTGCTATTACTTTTCCTAGCATTGTAACACCCTCTTTTCTACTTTATAACCTTATTATAATATAAATTTCCTTTATTGTATAG
>DUVE01000067.1 GCA_012841205.1 Mollicutes bacterium | reverse complement strand
TTTTGCAACCCCCATAAAATATTCATCCCAACTCAAATAATCTTTTCTTTTCTTCACTGCCATTATATCCCACCTTTCGAACAATTATAGCATATAAAGATAAATTATAAAAGATACATTTTTAGTTTGCATTAATTAAAACAGGTCTAAAGGTTGGAGACGTCTTTATTCCAAATGGGGTTTCATTATTAGTTGGTGAACCCACAAAATAAAATAAGCCTGCTGTTTTATTATTGCCATAAGGGGCACCTCTTTCTAACCATGGGTAACCATCTTTAATCATATATGTTAAATCATTATACCATCCTCCAGGGCCATTATCACTATTCCCTTTGGAACTTGTTTCATACAAAGCATCGCCATACATATTTTTATTTAACTCATACATTTGGGAGTTTTTATAAAGATAACTATACTTATATATATCCTTATATTTAGAAGCCGCCTCAATTACTAATGTAGCTGGATATTCACGAACTTCTTCACCATTATCAATATAAGCTGCCACATATTCCGTACTACCACCACTCATACCATATATTCCAGTTATATTTCCAGTTGTTGAAGTTTGCATTCCATTATTTGTTTTGTAATGATTATCACAATTAGTTATTTTTTTAGAAGAAACCGTATTGCCAGCACATCCTGTTATAAAATTTTCATTAGGATTTACCCAAACTTCATTATTTTTACCGTATTTGGATTGTGTTAAATAGGTTACTGCACCCCATTCAACATTCTTCATCAGATGACTATCTAAATCAGATGATTTCCATCCATAATCTGGATTATTTTTCATGTCTAATGACACTTTAAAAGCATTACCTAATGTAATTCCAGTCCATGATTTTACATTAGGGGTTATCTTAGGACTTAAATTAGTATTATCACAATTTTCCGGAGTTCTTGTGCGATAACAAGCGCTATTATGGTTAGAAACACTTGCTTCAAACTTAGCCACCCAAAATCCTTCAATTTCATTTTCTCCAAATGTAAAAGTTGGATGTTTAAAATAATGCATACTTGTATCTTTTACTCCGTATTCATAACCATTTGTTTCTATTACTGTTCCATCTGTTGTTTGATTAGTTGTTCCTTTTAAAAATTTCACATCTATTGTTCCTGCTTGTTTTCCAGTTTCTTGTTCACATTCTTCTGCGGACTTATGAAAACAACTTATTATTTTATAAGCATATCTTGGTATCCACACCCAATATGAACCATCAGCTGTTTTAACATTCGCCCATTTTTTTTGATTATAATCATACCACTCAAAATCATTTTCAGTTGTTTCTATTTCATTATTATTTTCATCCCATTTAATTGGTGTCATACCCGGTATCAACCGAGGTTTATTAACTCCTTTTACTTCATCAAAAATATTTTTTTCTGTTTTAAGTATTCCCTTGTTTGTTATGATATAAAACGAACCTATTCCAATAACTATCCCTAATATTAAGCAAAATAGCATTTTAAAATTATTAAATTTCATTACTTAAACCTCCAATTTAATTTATAATTAAATTATAACATTTTTTTAGGGTTGCTTCAATAATTTTATGTTCCTTTTAAACTTTAATATTGAAATTTAACAACCTAATAAAAAGTAAAAAACAGATAAATAGAATTCTCT
>DUVE01000066.1 GCA_012841205.1 Mollicutes bacterium | reverse complement strand
TATTTCTTTACTAGATTTAATCTTGTTATAAAAGCTATCATTATAAATTTTGTAATTACTTATAATTCTTGATTTAGGATATAAGAGTGTTATTATTGAACCATAAATAATTAGTTTTTTTATTTTTGTCTTCATAAAACCACCATAATTCTAATTTTGAGTTTTATTATAACATAATTTTAGAAAATAATAATACTATTGTGATAATATTAAATAACAGAGTGAGGTGAATACATATGAAATTAAGCAATTATAAAACAAATCAAGAATTAATTGTAGAGACTAAATCTTTACTACTTAAATATTTATTATTCAAAATAACTAACAAATCAAAAAATAACATAAAGTCACAACTTACTCGTGGTAATATTTTGGTAGATGGAAAAGTGATTACAAAACATGATTATATGCTCCAACCAGGGCAAAAAATAACTGTTAAATGGGCTCAAATACACGATAAAGATCATAAAGACGTACTAGATATTATATATGAGGATGATGATATAATTGTAATTAATAAGCCAGTTGGTTTATTATCTATTGCTACTAATGATGAGAAGATTAATACAGCATATTATATGGTAATGAATTATCTAAAACAAAAAAAATCAAGAAATCATATTTTTGTAGTTCATCGTCTAGATCGTGATACATCAGGCGTTTTATTGTTTGCGAAAAATGAAAGAATTAAATTTGCTCTACAAGATAATTGGAATAATTTAGTTACTAAGCGTGGTTATACAGTAATTGTAGAAGGGAAGATGAAAAAAGATACTGACACCATCAAATCATGGCTTAAGGAAACTAAAACATTTCTTGTATATTCAAGTAATAGAAAAGGTGATGGGCAAGAAGCAATTACTCATTATAGAAGAATCAGAGAAAGCGGTAAATATTCAATGTTAGATATTAATATAGATACTGGTCGTAAAAATCAAATACGTGTCCACATGAAAGATATTAATCATAGTATTATAGGGGATAAAAAATATGGTTCAAGAAGTAATCCTTTAAATAGATTAGGGTTACATGCCCACATTTTAGAATTTAAACATCCCTTTACAAAAGAGATAATGCATTTCAAAGCTCCAGTACCAGAAGAATTTATGAAACTATTTTAATAAATGTAATTATTACGAATATTAAAAAAATGTATAAAAAAGTTGCTTTTTAGCATCCTAATAATGATATCGTATGATATCAATCATATTTTTAAAGCTTTGAGGTGATAAAAATGAAAAAGGGACTTACTTTGATGATGGTAGGTGCCGGTCTTGGTATTGGTAGTTTAATAACGTACCAACAATATCGAAATGGTAATATGCAAAAAACATATAACAATTTGAAAAACAAAACCCAAAAAAGTCAAGGAAATATGATGTAGTTGAAGCCCCTTAAGGGGCTTTTTTTATTTTTACATTGTCTTTTTCTTTTTCTTAAATAAATGATATAATTTAAATGGTGGAATTATGAAATATGAGATTGATGGAATATATTATGATATAGTTTTAGAACGAAAAAAAATTAAGAATTTATATATAAGATTTAAAGATAATATTATTTATATTAATAGTCCTTTTTTAATATTAGAAAAAGAAATATACAAAGTATTAGATAAAAATATCACTTCACTTAAAAAGATGGTTGAAAAAGATAAAAGAAGGAAGGAATTAACTTATTTAGGTGAAAAGATTGATATTGTGGTTGTATCAAATTTAAGAAAGCCTTATTATAGTAATAGAAAATTATATGTGAAAAATAAAAATAAAATTGATGAGGCTTATAAGATTATAGCTTTACCAATATTCAAAGAAAGACTTGATTACATATATAAAAGGTTTGAAGAGAGTATTCCATATCCTATCTTAAAACTTAGAAAGATGTCTAGTAGATGGGGTGTTTGTAATCGTAAAAACAATTCTGTTACGCTTAATACCGAACTTATAAAATGGGGTGTTGATTTTATAGATTACGTTATTGTTCATGAGTTAGCCCACTTTGTGCATTTTGACCATTCCGCATCTTTTTGGAACGTAGTCTCTAAATATTTTCCAATGTATAAAGAGTATAGAAAGAAATTAAGGGAGTGATAATATGGTTATTACATCATCTAGTAATGAAAAAATTAAGAGCTTAAAAAAATTGTTACAATCTAAATATAGAAATATAGAAGGTAAGTTTCTAGTAGAAGGAGAGCATCTTGTAAATGAAGCATATAAAAGCGGTAATCTTTTAGAAGTAATAATTAAAGAGAATAACAATTGCAGTCTTGATGTAGATAAAACAATTGTGAGTGATAATGTTATGAAATCATTATCTACACTTTCTACTCAAGTTGATATAATAGGAGTTTGCAAAAGTATTAAACCTAACAATAACCTTGGTGAAAAACTGGTATTATTAGATAATGTTCAAGATCCAGGTAATGTAGGTACTATAATTAGAAGTTCTGTTGCTTTTAATGTTGATACTTTAGTATTAGGTAAGGGAAGTGTTGATCTATATAATCCTAAGGTTATAAGATCAACTCAAGGATTACTATTTCATCAAAATATTATAGAAGAGAATCTAAAAGAATTTATTATTAAATTGAAAAGCGATGGTTATGTTATTTTAGGTACTGATGTTAATGGTGGTAAGGAGTTAAAAACATTACCTAAATACGAAAAATATGCTATTATAATGGGAAATGAAGGACATGGATTAGAACCTGCAATTAAAGAGTTATGCGATGAATATATATATATTAATATGAATAAGACCTGTGAATCATTGAATGTTGGTGTTGCTTGTAGTATAATACTATATCAATTAAATGAGTAGGTGAATTATGGATTATTTTGAAGTTGGTAAATATGTAAATACCCATGGTTTAAAAGGGGAAATTAAGATATTATCTAATTTAAGTGATAGTAGTGCCTTTTTTAAAGTTGGTAATACTATATATATAGGTGATAATAAAATACCTTTTACAATAAAAACATATCGAAAACACCAAAAATATGATATGATAACTTTCAATGAAATCGACTCCTTTGATGAAGTGTTATCGTATAAGGGTTTAAAAATATATGTAAATAGAGATGATACAGATGTATTTTTAATAGAAGATATAATAGGTTATAAAGTATATAATAACGATATATATATAGGTGATATAACTGAAATATTAAAAGGGGTAAAGTATGATTTTATAGTAGTAGGGAGTAAGAGAATAATTATTCCTTACATCGATGAATTCATTGTTTCAGTGAATAGTGATAAACAAGAAATAAATACTTGTTATATGTTATAAATATTGTTATTTTAGGAGGTAAACATGAAAATCGATATACTGACTCTTTTTCCCAATATGTTTGATGGATTCCTTAGTGAATCAATAGTTAAAAGAGCTATTGAAAATAAAAAAGTTTCTATTAATGCTCACAATATTAGGGATTATTCAAAAGATAAACATAAGAAAGTAGATGATACACCTTATGGTGGTGGAGCGGGAATGGTTTTGATGTGTCAACCCATATTTGATGCTGTAGATAGTCTAAAAAGTCCTAAATCTAGAGTAATACTTATGACACCTCAAGGTGTTCCTTATAATCAAAAAATGGCTTCTAGCTTAAGTAAAAGTGAACATTTAATATTAATATGTGGTCACTATGAAGGTTTTGATGAACGCATTAGATCAATTGCTGATATGGAAATAAGTATTGGTGATTATGTTTTAACAGGTGGGGAGTTACCAGCTATGATTGTAACTGATAGTGTTGTAAGGTTAGTGGATGGTGTTATAGATAGTGAATCTCATCAAAATGATTCGTTTTCTGATGATTTATTAGATTATCCTACTTATACGAAACCACAAAATTATAAAGGGATGGAAGTACCTGATGTATTAGTTAGTGGTAATCATAAGGAAATAGAAAAATGGCGTCAAACTGAAAAGATTATTAAAACTCTAGAACGTAGACCTGATTTAATAAAACATAAAAAGGGTTATTTAATAACTAAAGATAATAAAACAGGTGAAATATTAAGTGTTGAGTTTAATAAAATTGACGGTTTTGAAGTTACCCCTAAAAATGATGCAAGAAGAGAAGATATAATAAGCGTAAATAAAATGGTTATTGTAAAACCATCGTTTGCAGAAAAAGTAATTAAATTAAAAGTAGATAAGAAAATGAGAAACCTATATGATAAGTTCAATTATTTACTAACGACTGATGATGAGGATTCTACTGCAGCTGTTTTAGATGAAGCAGTTAGATATAGAGGTTTTATTATTAAAAATTATGCTGATTTTATGGGGACCAAATATCGTGATACAATTTTAAAAAAATTAGGTATCATTATTAATGAATTAAATATTAAAATGAATTTAATTTATGAGATAAAAGAAAGTGAACTTTCTGGAAAAACTAGATAATTGTTTTAAATTACTTGATAAAATTATAGTTATATGCTAAAATTAAACAGTCAAAAGAAAGTGATCCGCTAAATGAATGATCACTGGTTATAGTAGAGGAGGCTTCGAATATGAATGTTATTGATAAGATTACAAAAGAACATTTAAATCCTAATATTCCTGAATTTAGAGTTGGCGAT
>DUVE01000065.1 GCA_012841205.1 Mollicutes bacterium | reverse complement strand
GAAGAACTAGATGAACTAGAAGAAGAGGACTTTTTATATTTAGAAGAAAGACTAAAAAGAAAGGGGTTTAATGAGGAATATTTTATATATTTAAGAAATACAAATAATCTTAATTATGAAATTTCAAAAGGATTAATTGATAATTATTATTTGCAAAAAAACGAACATAAAAGTAAAGGGAGGTTTTAGAATGTTTAATTTATTACCAGTAAAAGTAATTTCAGGAACAAGCGCCGAAAATTTATTAAGTGATAATACTATGTATATAATCGAAAATGGAAAGCCTTTGAGATTGAAAAATGGTTTTTATAATGGTCATTTAAAAGATGTTTATTATAATTTAAATATAAATAATCAAGGTGACCTACTAATTATGAAATTATATAGTGGAGAAATTATTACTTTAGGCGATATAAACAAAAAAGATAATGATGATAATGTTAAAATATATGTACCAAGAAAAAAACAATAAAAAGGAGAACTGTTATGTTTAATTTATTACCAGTTAATGTAATTTCAGGGGTTAGAATAGAACATCTACTTAGTGATAATACTATGTATGTAATTGAAGATGGGATGTTAGTTAGAATAGAGAATGCAATAAAACCAAATATGGATAACGCTTATTATAATTTAAATACTTATCATCCAGGTGATGCAGAACTTATTGAATTATTTAAGAACCAGATAATTAAAACAGAAAGACTAATTACTAACAATCCAGAAGATAATCTTCTAAAACCTGAATCAATGAGAAGATAAAAAGTGGTTTCATTATATGAAATCACTTTTTTTATGGTATAATTTTTTTAGGTGGTAACATGAGACGAAGTGAAATTGATAGAAATAAACTAACGCCAATGATGGCTCAATATATGGAAATAAAAGATAATTATGAAGACATTATTTTAATGTTTCGTTTAGGTGACTTTTATGAAATGTTTTTTGAAGATGCAGAATTAGTATCACATGAATTAGAAATAGTCCTAACAGGTAAAAATGCAGGCTTAGAAGAGAGGATTCCTATGTGTGGTGTTCCTCATCATGCTGTTAATACTTATATCGATAAATTAATAGAAAAAGGATATAAGGTTGCAATATGTGAGCAAGTAGAGGATCCTAAAGAAGCTAAAGGAGTAGTTAAAAGGGAAGTACAGCAAGTAATATCTAAAGGTACCGTTATGAATGGTGAACTCTTAGATGAGAGGAGTAATAACTATATTGGTAATGTAATGGACTTTGATCATTGCTATACAATAAGTTATGCCGATATTACAACAGGTGAGTTTAGCTCCCTAATGATAGAACATGATATAGATGCTTTAGTATCTGAAATTGTTTCCCTTGGTATCAAAGAAATAGTACTATATAAGAATGTTTCAAAAAGTATTATCGATATACTTAGAACAAAATTTAAAATAGTTGTTTCTGTATATGATGAAATATTAGATTTAAAAGAATACAAACATCTATATGAAGAGATAACTGATATTAGATATATAGAAACAATTAAACATTTGCTAACTTATCTAAATGACACTCAAAAAAGAAGCTTAGAACATTTACAAAAAGTATCTATTAAAGATAATAAAGATACTTTAAAAATGGATATATATACAAAACGTAATTTAGAATTAACAGAAAACATAAGACTTCAAAATAGAAGTTATTCTTTATTATGGTTACTTGATAAAACTAAAACAGCAATGGGTAGTAGAATGTTAAAAAGATGGATTGAAAATCCATTAACTAATAAAAGTGAAATAGAGAATCGTTATAATGTAGTAGAGACCTTGTTAGAAGAGTTTATTTTAAAAGAAGAATTACAAGCTCTATTATATGAAGTATATGACCTTGAACGTTTATCTGGTCGTATCGCTTATGGAAATGCTAATGCTAAAGATTTATTACAATTAAAAAAATCTTTAAAAGTATTACCAGATGTTAAGAAGATTTTAGAACAAATAAGTTTTTATAAGAAATTAGATACTCTTGAAAATATACATGAGTTATTAGAAAGTAGTATATATGATAATCCGCCTCTTAGTTTAAAAGAAGGAAATCTTATCAAAGAGGGGTATAATAGTGAACTAGATGAATTAAAAGAGCATAGACGTGGTGGTACTGATTTTATTTTAAAATTAGAAGCAGAAGAACGTAATAAAACAGGTATTAAGAATTTAAAAGTAGGATTTAATAAAGTCTTTGGTTATTATATTGAAATATCTAAAGGAAATATTGGATTAATACCAGAAGATGCTGGGTATGAACGTAAGCAAACACTCGCTAACTGTGAACGTTATATAACACCTTTATTAAAAGAAAAAGAATCTCTTATTTTAGGTGCTGATGAAAAAATAATCGAACTTGAATACAATATTTTTATTAGTATTCGTGATACAGTTAAAAAGTATATTAATGATATTCAAAATATTGCTAAGACAATAGCTGAAATAGACGTATTAACATCTTTTGCAGTATGTACTGAAAAAAATAATTATGTAAGACCAACTATAGTTGATGATAAAAACGTTAATATAGAAGAATCAAGGCACCCTGTTGTAGAACATGTAATGAGTGAAGAGTTTGTCTCTAATGACATAATAATGGATGCTAACACCGACATTTTACTTATTACAGGACCTAATATGGCTGGTAAGTCAACTTATATGAGGCAATTTGCAATGATTGTTATAATGGCTCAAATAGGCTCTTTCGTACCGTGTAAAAAAGCAAGCCTACCAATATTTGATAAGATTTTTACTAGAATAGGTGCAAGTGATGATTTAGTAAGTGGAGAATCAACCTTTATGGTTGAAATGAAAGAAGCTAATTATGCTCTTCAAAATGCTACAGAAAATAGTCTAATTCTTTTTGATGAATTAGGTCGTGGTACTGCAACATATGATGGTATGAGCCTAGCTCAAGCAATCATCGAATATATTCATGATAATGTTAAATGTAAAACATTATTCTCAACTCACTATCATGAATTAGTAGATCTTGCATCTACTTTAATAAGGGTAAAGAATATTCATGTCTCAGCCCATGAAGAAAATGG
>DUVE01000064.1 GCA_012841205.1 Mollicutes bacterium | reverse complement strand
GTTTGTTCATTTAATTCTCTTTCGACTTGCGCTTTTAAGCTATCTTCAAGTTGTTTATTTTCATTACTTATTTCATTAGACTCAATTGTATCTTCAACATTATTATATTGTCCTACTATTTCGCCTATAGATTGTGTTTGTACCTCAGGTCTATATGCAAAGAAACTTTTTAATTTTTCATATCTTATATAACCAGGTTTTCTTACTAATATCATTTTTTTCAATTTTTCTAGTTGTTTGTTGTATTGATGCAAGAATTTAGTCTCATCAAGAGTCAATTCACCCTCTTTATTTCTAAGAATATCCATTTTCCTTTTAGTTTCTTCGATGTTCTTATTGATAGAATCGATCTCCATTTGTCTTCTTGGATCAATTTCTCCTCTAATAGTTGGGTAAGTTTTATTTTTCTTAAAGATGCTTCTAAATACTTTTTGCATTGTCTTTTTAATTAATACAGCTCTGCTTTCCTTACCTAAAACTTTTCTCTTATTTAATCTTCCTGGTTTTGTAACCTCATATACTTTTTCCATATATATAAACCTCCCTACGCATTACTTTCTTCAGAACGAGCCATATCTCTCATAACATCCTTTATTGTAGCCCATTCCTCAGGCGTTTCAATTGCTTCAAATGAAAACATATCGCCCTTTTCTACTAAAGTCGAAGCATAAATCTTAACCATTTCATTTTCATCCGTCTCATCGAATGTGTACAAAATGTATTCTTTATTAAACTTATTAATTTTAAAAGTAACTAAAACTTCTGCTTCTCTTTCTTTGCCATCTTTATCTATCACAACAACCATTTCTTTTTCTTCCACTTGATTCACCTCTTTTATTCTTCTTACTATTTTCATTATAACATAAATATCTATTATTTGTATACCTTTTTCGCTATAAAATATTTACATTCGTATGCACAATAGTCTTTAATATATTTTTTAATATTTTTATAATTGTTTATTTCTTTAACTTTGCTATTTTTTGGATCATAAAATCCTTTTAACCTTAGTTTTCCATACGCCCAATCACCAAGTATATAATCGTAATCATAAAAATAGTCGGTTAACCTTGTTTTAAATTCTTCTTCACTAAAACCATCTTTATAATTTTTTATAATACTATATCTATAATTATCAATTGTAACAACCTTGTCCATACTAATACTCCTTACTATATACTTCTTTTTGGCTTTTATAACGTTCTAAATTGGAAGATGAAAGCCATGTCATATAACCTCCATTTAATCCCATATCAAACAAAGCTTTTATTTGATCATCTATTTCTTTTACCCCATATTGAAATCCACCAGAATGCTTATAATTTGGTACGTCATATACTTGAATCCATGTTCTAACAATTGCAGGTGTTGGTATTTCTTCTTGCCTTTTAGCAACGTATGAACCCCATTTTGTTATAAGTTCATATGGTACAGTCCATACAGGAACATTAAACCCAAATTCATATTTACCGAAATGATCCGGATATGGCATACCACTTATTACGTCCACTACATTAGATATAGCCGGCCAATATTGACCATATGCTGTGACGTATGTATATGCAGATTCACCAAAGACATCAGCTGATACATATACTCCTAACTTATGCAATTCGTCAGTTGCGTACATAAGAAACCTTTGAATAGCTTGAGCTTTTTCTTCCCCATAACTATTTCTAAAATCCATAGCACCACTCTTCTCAGCGTTTTTTGTGCCATCCGGGAATCTAACATAGTCAAATTGAATTTCATTAAAACCCATTTCAGTAACTGCTTCTTTTGCTAGTCTTATATTATATTCCCAAACAGGCCTTTGAAATGGACTTGGCCAATAGGTACCACCATGTAGGTAAGGTTCATTTGTTGAGGTATTGAAAATAGAATGTTCAGGATGATCCCTTGTGTAATATTCATCTTGAAAAGCATTTATTCTACCTATCACATAAAACCCCGCATCTTTAATTTTTTTAATAGATGCTTTGTATTCTTCAAAACTACTGTTTGCATGTTTATAGTTGGTTGGAGATAAACTTTCGAATACCTTAGACTTGTATGCTGGTGAACCATTATCTTTTATATCTACTACAAAAGCATTTATCTTTGTTGTCTTAGCATATTCAATATAAGCATCAACACTTTTAATTGCAACCCTGTTTAGATATAGTGAATAGACTTTAGAAGGCATTTTATTATTATCAAACTCAGTTTTAGAAACAGGATAATAATCTAAATTACCAGCATGTCCACCTGAAAACTGATTACCTCTTTTGTTATGCACATCATAATACTTAGAGGGTTCATAATTAGCTAGAGCTTCATCTTTATCTTTTAAAGTATATTTTTGATAGATATAGCCGGTTGTGCCACCTATTTTAATTTTATAGGCATTAACCTTACCATCGTTTTCTATTTTATCAAAACCGAGCACCTCTAATTGCTCACCTTTTTTGACTAATGTTTCTATTTCACCAGTATCCAAATTTTTATACAAACTTGCTGGTGTTCTTACATAGACATATTTCTCTTTTATAGCATTTTTTATATTGTTTACTAGATTGTCTTTTTTTATATATAATTGTTTTCCGTCATGAGTTATTTTTATATAAGGATTGTTCTTATTGTCTGTTAAAACAGTATTATATACATCTACTTTTGAGCCACGATAAATTTTATTAACCTCTTTGAACTCTTCATCGTATAAACTTATCAATTCATTATCACTTGCAGTATACATAGATTCAAAAACATTTGGGCTTTTATTTTTTTGTAGCAAATAAATTCCAAAGATCATAAGTGAAATAAATATCAACAATATGAGTAGTAATATAATTCTTTTTCGTTTTGCTATTTTCTTTTTTTTCATACTTTATCACTCCTCACTTCAATCATCGATAGGTAGGGTAAAAATAGGAGAACTCTGTGTTACACCACTGGTGTTATAATACTCCGGAATTTTTCCTTGTACTATTTTCATAGCTATAGGTATATTAGATGATACCGTAATTGTCTTAGTCGATAATGGTAAATTGATTTTTTCTGTGACCTCAATTTTAATAAGCACTTCTATTAATGCATTGTTAATCCCATATTGATTGATTTTTGTTACAACATTACTAGATACACTACCAATTAGATTTAATTTAACTGGAACTCGTGGTCCTAAATTAGCTAAAAAGGCATTGTTTGTTACTATTCCTAAAGGCATTTCAAAAACTATACCCTTTTTCATCTTGTCCTTATTGTATTCAACTAATATTCCATCAGGGAGCTCAACCATATCGATATTACCTTCTTCTACAGCCTTAAGACTTGAATGGACTGCATTAGTTGCCATATTAAGCATCCTATTTACAATAACGGGATTAAAATCAATTGTCTGTATTTCACCATCTTTGTTCTGTACCATTGTAAATAAATTTTCAATATCAAATGCATTAGTTATTTGGTTGCTAACTGATTTGTTAATAATTAAATTAGCTAGTTTTCTAGTTTCCGTTTCAGCATAATCAAACAATAATGGTGACAATTTGCTATTAAAATAACTTAGTGTCATAGTTATCGACAAGAACAACAAAATTATAACAATAATGATAGTGTTCTTTTTGTCGAACTTTCTCTTTTTCTTTAATTTTATTCTTTTCATACATATCTCCTAATAATATATATGAAAAATCAATATTTAATAGTAATTAAAGGATGGTAAGCACGAGGAAAAGTACAACGATAATTAAAACAACCACAAGAATGGATATTAAAAATTTCATAAGTGTGTTGTTTTTATTTACTGTTTTTTGTAAATTTTGAAAATCTTCAAAGTCATCTTTTGTAAAACTAAGTGCATTAGTATAAAATGTTTCTTCGGATTGAGGTTTAACATCATCACTCTTAATAGGTTTAGTCAAAACCGTATCACCATTACCCTTTAAATTATCAAACAAGTCAAGACTACTTTTAGTGTTTTCCCTTGTTTTATTAGTAATTTTTGTTGTCTTTTCATTCAATTCTGTCATAAGTTCACGCATTGTCTTATCTTTTGTAAAAAAGTCAGTATCCATTTCTTCTTCATAATCTTCTTCATCAAAATTTAAATTACTAAGTATATTATATTGAGTGTTTTTTAGATTTCGATACTTCTCACGTGAGTTTGGTTCCCTTTTTGATCTTGCTTCTTCCAGTATTGCATTGATATCATATATTTTGTTATCTATATCCTCATATATATCATACTCTTCTTCCTCTTTTGGAAGTTCAGGTTTAAGTAAAACTTCTTCAAATTCCTTTATACGTTTATATCCGTCTCTTTGTTTTATTAAATCCTGAAGTTTAGTTATATCTATTTCACTTTCATTATCAAGTAACGCTACATTGGATGATGGTAGAGTTTTTTCATAAATTTCTTCATATAAAGTTTCATTCTTTTTAGTTCTATATGCATCTGAATTGTCACGAGCATAACGATCCATCCTTGATTTCATATACATCATCCTCCATCATATATAAATAATAACATATAAAAAGCTTTTTGGGAATCGTTTGCATTTCATTTTTTATTATATTATAATAGTTACAGTCAAGGAGGAGTTATGAAAGCTAAAGTTAATAAAGAATTATGTATAAGCTGTGGAGCATGTGTTAGCAGATGCCCTGAAGTCTTTGCTTTTGATGACGAAGGTTTTGCAGAAGCAATAGATGAAAAAATTGAAGAAGAAATACAAGAAAAAGCAAAAAGTGCAATTGAAATTTGCCCTACTGATGCGATTGAAGAAATAAAAGAAAACGATAATTAATTAATCGTTTTTTTTCATTAAATAATACAATTGTTTTATTTCCTTAGGAGTGATTCTTCTGTACTCACCCGATTTTAAATTTTTAACATTCAAATTCCCGAAAGATTCCCTTTTTAGTTTAATTACAGGAAAACCAACAGCATCAAAAATTTTCTTTATTTCATGATTATAACCTTCGTGTACAACTATCTCTACCATTGAAGTCTTTTTAGCTAAATCCTTTTTCTTTAATTTAACACGCGTTGGATATACCATTTTATTATCAATTTTTATTCCTTCTTTTATTTTATTTATAGCTTTTCCATCAATTATACCTTCTAATTTAGCAATGTATAATCTATCTATTTTACTTGATGGATGAAGTAGTTTGTTAGCAAAATCACCATCATTTGTAATAATTAAAACACCGGTTGTATCATAATCTAAACGACCAACAGGATATAATCTTTTGTTAGTTTCGAAAAAATCCATCACAGTTTTTCTGTTCTTTTCATCACTAGTAGATGTTATAACACCTCTTGGTTTATTAAAAAGATAATATTCTTTTTCTTCAGCTTCTAATTTAATTCCATCTATAACAATATCATCACTTGGGGCAACTTTTGTTCCTAGTTCCCTTACTATTTCACCATTTACCATTACTTTTCCATTAACAATCAACTCTTCAGCTTTCCTTCGTGATGTAAAGCCAGAATGAGCTATAACTTTCTGTAATCTCTCCATATCCTACCTCCTTTATATAAACAAAAAGTAATCATTGATTACTTATATAATGTGCTTTTAATTACACACACATTACGTATCTATATCCATTTTAACACATTATTAATTAGTTTAACCAAAAAAGAGTGATACAACTATAAAACTTATAATAAAACCAACTAAATCAGATATTAAACCAACCCACATAGCATATTTGATTTTTTTTATTCCTATTACACCAAAATATATAGTTAGTATATATATAGTAGTATCTGTACTTCCTTGCATAACAGAAGCTAGTTTTCCTAAAAAGGTATCAACACCATACTTAGTAAAAACATCATTCATCAATGCTAAACTAGCATTTCCTGATATAGGTCTTATGATGGCCATTGGAAGAATTTCAAGAGGAACTTTTAAAAAATTAAAAATAGGTTTAAAAACATTTAATAAGTCTGGAATAAAACCACTCTTTATAATAAGATTAATTCCAAAAATCATAGCTAGTAAATAAGGAAACAAATTACAACTAATCTCAACTCCCTCTTTCGCGCCCTCTATAAAAGAATCATACATATTAGTCTTTTTAATAAAGGCATAAATTAGAATT
>DUVE01000063.1 GCA_012841205.1 Mollicutes bacterium | reverse complement strand
TGTTTATAATTCCATCAGGGGTATGGGAAAAACCTAATGAAGTATTTGTTGATAGAAACTATGATAAACCCGGGCAAAAAAGTGCTCCAGAGTATGGAATTAATATATCACTGAAAAACTATGATATCTTGGATATATTTAGGTTTCAAGAAGTCATTAGAGAATTTACTGAGAAAAAATTATGTTAAGAGAAATTAGAGAGTAAAATTAATGAAACAAAGCGTCAGACTTGGAAATAATCTAGTGCATTTTATTTTTGTAAATGAACACTCATCCGCTAGAAAGAAATCCAATATTATTTTAGATCAAATAGAAGACGATGATTAATATTAGTTAGTCTTCTATTTTTTGTGGCAAGAATTTACAATATCATATATAATTATAGTAATAGATTTGTCGATACCAAGTATAAAAGTATAACTATGATATCACTATGTTGTATTGGTCGGTATTAATTCTTCATTTTATTAGAACAAGATGTATGAATGAATGCAAAAAAGAAGTAAGGAGGGGTTGGGTAGGATGGTACTAAGCAAATATGAAGTTGTAAGAATATTAAAGCCAGGAAATAACAGTTATTCAGAGGTATCTGAGATTAAAGATATATCCACAGAGAAACATTATGCTATGAAAATAATTAAGGGAATTAATACTCCTTTACATAATGTTATTTTTGAAAGAGAAGTAGGGGCATTAACTAAATTAAGAACGTGTAGTAATATCGTCAGATTAGAACATTATGATATTCATAATGATGATAATTATGGAAAATGTGGACGAGTATTTCTAGAGTATATTGAAGGGGAACAACTGCAAAAAATTGATGTCCTAGAATTAAATACTATTGAAAAAGTCAAAATTATAGAGCAATTGATAAGTGCTATTCAGACAGCACACGAAAATAATATAATACATAGAGATATAAATCCTAAGAACATAATGATTACTCCAGATAAACAAGTTAAATTAATTGATTTTGGAATTAGTAAAATAAAAGATATGGTAAACTCTGATACTTTATTTCAGTTTGCCACCAATAAATATGCTGCCCCAGAAGTTCATACTCATAGTGAGAATGCTACAGAAAAGAGTGATATATATTCATTAGGAGCAGTATTATATTTTATATTTACGGGAGAAGAGCCACCAATAGCAAATGAGTTTGAAACAAAATTAGAAAAGACTGGTGGAATTGATATTGAATTTAAAGAAATAATCAAAAAAATGGTAAAGTTATCGCCTGAGGATAGATACGATAATATTTTTGAAGTTAGAAAGGAATTAAAAAAGTTATTTAATAGATTTACTAAGCAAAATAGAACTTATATCTTTTCAATTGATTCAGGTAAAATAGTACATATGAGAAATCTTTCTTTAGTTCCTAATAGTGATAATTTTGCTGATATAATAGAAAATTACATTAATGAAGATTTTTTGGAAGCCTATATATTTATTGAAAATGATGATGAAGAAGATAAAATAGAGGAGTTATATACGCTTTATGGTATTCACTATTATTTTGAGTGTTATTATGATGATAAGAACCAGATATTCCGTATTACTAAAGTAGATAAGTTACAACCTTATAAAAGAGAGCAAATTAAGAGAAAAGCAATGTATGTTAATGGGGATGTTAAGTTTATTTTGGGTGGAAAAAGAATACCTTCTAATAATAATTTTGAATTAACAATTAGTACTAAAGATAGCAAAAAGGACTTCTTATCTTCTTCTAATGTCAATAACGAATACACGAAGAAGTTTTTCGCGTGGCATAAATTACTAGATATAATGGAAATAGAATATAAGAAGAATGTTATTAGAGTAAACTATGATTCATTTAAAATAGAAGATAATGTTTGTGTTTTTTCTATTAATGAACAGGATTATTATTTACTTGATGAAAATAAGGATGAAATTACATTTATATATGAAAATACGAAGGGCAAAAGAAATAAGGTTGTTGAGATAGGAAATCTAAAGAGTATTTATATTGATAATGAAAAATTCTATTTAAAACTAAATAATATAAATACGGGGTTGAAGTCAAAGTTACCTAAAAGTGGAGTTATATGTGAAGATTATAGAAGAAATCTTTCTTTGATTAATAGAGAAAAAAAGGCCTTAAATTCTTTTAATAATGAAGACTATGTAAGTCCCTCAAATTTAAAAAGCATCTTTTCTGGCATACAATCAGCAAGTTTTTTTAATGCACCTACAGGAAGAGTTTATTTTAACGAATTACTAGATGGAACGCAGAAAAAAGCAGTTACTAAAGCGTTAAATTCTCAAGATATATCACTAATACAAGGGCCACCGGGTACAGGAAAAACTAATGTAATAATTGAGATTTTAAGACAAATACTTGAAATGAACAACCAAGGGCAAATATTTAAACAGAAAATTTTGCTAGTATCTCAAGCACACGCTGCTGTGGACAAGATGCTTGAAGATTTAGATCAAACTTCTAGTGATAATATAAAAGTTATTAGAATAGGAAGAGATGAAAATTTATCAGATACTGTTAGGGAGAAATATGCCGTAGATTATGCACAATCAAGATGGGTTAATAGAATTATTGACGGTAGTAATAATTTTGCAAAAAATTTGTTATCATCTTTAGAAATTGATAAGGAAGAGTTCGATAAGTATTGTGAAGCGATTATGGAAACTAAGTTTTCTAAGGGAGAAGATGAAAAATTATATGAAAGTGCTATGTCTTTTATAACATATTTCGAAGAAAAGTATAAAGAACTATTAGAGACAAAGGACTTTAAATCTCTTCAAATACAAAAAGATTGGGTAAATAGAATTGTTGGTAGAATGGATATTCAGCAGCACTTTATAAAAAATGCTGAGATTGTTTCAGGAACTTGTACAGGTGTTATATCCAATTATGTAATAAATGATATGGTATTTGACTATGTAATAATCGATGAAGCAGCAAAAGCAACATTTCCAGAATTATTAATATCCATCATTAGAGCAAAAAAAATTATAATGGTTGGCGATCATAGGCAACTTCCACCAGTATTGGACGAAGAACTAATAAAGAATAGTAAGCAAACATTTATTGAAAGTAACTTAGATTTTAATACATTATATAATAGTATATTTATGAAACTATTTGAACATCTTCCTAGTGAAAATAAGCAAGTGTTAAATACACAATATAGAATGCACCCCACTATTGGAACAATGATAAGTCAACTTTTTTATGATAATCAAATTTTAAATGGAGTTTCAATAAAAGATAGAAAGCATAATATCAAGAAGTATATGGACTTAGCCATTGTTTGGCTAGATACCTCAAAGTCACCAGATAGATTTGAGGAGAATATTTCAACTACGTATAGGAATATGCTAGAGGCAAATATTGTAAAAGAACAATTAAAACTTATAAATAACAGTATAGATAGTTCTGAGTATGATGTAGGGGTTATCACACCATACAGTGGGCAAAAGAATTTAATTCGTAATGAAATACAACAAAATACCTATGATAACATAAATAGTAATGTAGTAGTGAATTCAGTTGATGCTTTTCAGGGAGGTCAAAAGGATATAATAATTTATTCTACTGTCAGAAGCAGTGATAAACACAAAAATATTGGATTTCTAAAATCCGAAGAAAGATTAAATGTTGCATTTTCACGAGCGAAAAGACTTTTAATAATAATTGGAGATGCTGAGTTTTTAAGTGATACAAGCATTAATGACAACAAGTTTCCATTAATAATAAAATATATAAAGGAAAATCCGGAACATTGCAGGATCATTGATTATCTTTCTTTAAATGCAGACGGAAAGAGGGAGGTTTAAATATGTGGAATATTGCTTATGATTTAAATAGATTAATTCCTCCTATAAAAAGTGGCTATAACTTTATTAAATCGATAAAGTTATATATACCGTATAAAGAAATAGGACTTAAGACATTGGTTAGAAAAGAACAACCATTACCCTTTTTTTATGAAATAATACTGAAGTTAGTTGACTGTAAATATAATGAAATACATAATATTTCAGAATTGACTGGTGTAGAAGAAGAAATTTTAAATGATGTAGTAGGTGAGATGTCAGGGAGCGACTTATTATACATCAAGAGTAACATAATTACTTTAACACCTAAAGGAAAGGAATCATTGAATAAATTAAAAAGGACTGTTATTGAAAAAGAGGAATTAAATAGAATTTATATAAATGCTATTACTGGTGAAATTAAGGATTTAGATCGCACATATAAAAAACCTGATTATATGTGTCCTTGTTTAGACGAAAAAATAAAAATTACTGATGAATTTATTACTAGCCATTTTAGTGATTTTGATGAATATTACCAAAAGAGGCAGGAAGACTACGAAGTTAAAGAACAACATAATAGTATCAGAAATGAAATTTACCAGATAATTGGGAAAGAATATGAAAAATTATGTTATATTGAAGAAAGAGCATTTATATATAAGAATATTAGAG
>DUVE01000062.1 GCA_012841205.1 Mollicutes bacterium | reverse complement strand
GGAATACATCAACTACTCAGCCTAGTGAAGCAAGCATTACAACAACATTTACGAATGGAGGTACTATAAATACTCCATCAGGTGTAACGGGTGATTATTACTTATGGATACTTGGAAAAGATACATCTGGTAATACGCTAATACAAAGAAGTAATGTCTTCAAACTGGACAATACTCCGCCTGTGATAACCGTAACAGGAACAAATCCTATTACTATAAATGCTGGAACAACTTATAGTGATGCTGGAGCAACGGCAAGCGATGCACACAGTGGACTAAACGGAAGTGTAACAACAACAGGTACGGTTAATCCAAACGTTCCAGGAACATACACCTTAACTTACAGTGTAAGTGATAAAGCAGGTAATGCTGCAGTTGCAAAGACAAGAACAGTAAAGGTGGTAGATACAACTAAACCAACAGTAACTTTTGGAACAAATGGTAATAGTACTTATGCGAAGAGTAGAAGTACAACTGTAACTGTAAGTGATAACGTAGGAGTTAATACAAGTAGTTTGAAATATTTATGGAATACAAGTACAAGTACACCAAGTGAATCAAGTATAACAACATCATTTACAAATGGTGGAACAATAAATACGCCATCAAATGTAACAGGAGATTATTACTTATGGATACTTGCTAAAGACACCACAGGTAATACTACAATCCAAAGGACAAGTGTCTTTAAATTAGATAACATAAAACCAGTGATAACATTAAATGGATCAGCCAATATGATGATTAGTAAAGGAAGTATATATACAGATCCAGGATCTACAGCAAGTGATGCACATAGTGGCCTTGATGGCAACGTAACTGTAACAGGAACCGTAAATACATCTGTAGCTGGTACATATACGCTTACTTATACTGCTAAAGATAAAGCTGGAAATACAGCAACTGCGACAAGAACAGTAAATGTAATTGATACATGTTTTATATTTGATAGTAGTACAGGAACAATAACTGGCTATAGTGACGATGCTTTTTGTCCATGGAATGTTGTCATACCATCTGAAATAGGTGGAGTAAGAATAACAAGTATAGGTGATTCTGCTTTCTATGATGAGGGCTTTACAAGTGTTGTAATACCAAATAGTATCACGAGTATAGGTGATTGTGCTTTTATGTATAATCAATTAACCAGTGTAACAATACCAAGTAGTGTCACAAGTATAGGTGATAGTGCTTTCTCTGATAATAAGCTTACAAGTGTAACAATACCAAGTAGTGTAACAAGCATAGGTGATAGTGCTTTCTCTTATAATAAGCTTACAAGTGTAACAATACCAAGTAGTGTAACAAGCATAGGTGATAGTGCTTTCTCTTATAATAAGCTTACAAGTGTAACAATTCAAAATGGTGTCACAAGTATAGGAAGTTCTGCTTTCAGTCGTAATCAACTCACCAGTGTGACAATACCAAATAGTGTGACAAATATAGGTGATTACGCTTTCTATAAATATAAAAGTAGTTTAAGTTCTTCAAATCCTAACTTAACAACTATTATCAATAAAACAGGAAGAAGTTTTGAGTGGGGTTATATTATTAAAGGAAGCCCAGGCTATAGCTTTGTCACAGGAACAGTTACAAATGGTGATGTTATTATTAAATCTAACTAGGGAAGTTGAATAAAACATCACCTCATTTTAGGATACATACAATTATGTTCGGTTCTTTGTCAAATAGTGTGGATGAATTAAAATTCAAACTATAATACAATGAATTGTTTAAGGGTGAAAATGAAAATTTTCACTCTTTTTATATGGAATTATATGTTGGTTTTATTAGACCTGATATAAGGAGTATACGAGCTTTAAAATGTAGAAAACTGCGATAACCAAAAGAAATACGTTTAATTACTTTGATAAGGTTGTTTATACCTTCAATTCTAGCATTGGTTAAGTTGCAATTAATTGAATTGTGAATATACTTTCTGTGTTCTATAAGGGTGTTTCTTGCAGTAATCATATAAGAAGAAAGATTGGAGCAATGAGTATCGATAATATTATCAAATGCTTGTGTATCTTTAGAACTAATAGCTTGTCTAACACGTTGATAAAATAAATAT
The DNA here is from genome assembly GCA_012841205.1 of Mollicutes bacterium. Lineage (GTDB taxonomy): Bacteria > Bacillota_I > Bacilli_A > RF39 > UBA660 > UBA5348. The sequence goes on along the minus strand of DUVE01000062.1, from coordinate 1,220 downwards.
GATTCATTTAAAGTAATATCTAAACTTGTTAAGTAATCTACAATGTCAACTTCAGTCATAAGGTGGTTAAAACAAGTATATTTTTGAAACTTATAATGATTTAAACTGTCACGATCCCTTAATAATAATTTCCAGTATCGTTTAAGTTTGTTATAGTTTAATTTATCTTTATTCATAAGACTGATTCTTGTTTTATTTAAAGCTCGATTGACCAATTGAACGGTATGGAATTTGTCGGTAATTATATTAGCATTAGGAAACATTGTTTTAATAAGAACAATATAAGGTTTATACATATCAATAACAATATTTTTAACCTTTGATCTGGCATCTTTTGAATATCTGGAAAAGTACCTTGTAAGGCTGTATAATCGCCTGTCTTCAACAATGTCAATGATCTCTCCAGTATCAGCATTACAAAAATTAAAAGACATTGCCCCAACAGCAGATTTAACAGATTTAAACTCATCAAAACACAAATTTTTAGGAAGGTAGTTTCTGCAGACTTTAATGTGGGATTGATACGAATCAATAATACGATTGACTGTAGAATGAGAAACATTATTGTTGATCGCAATATCTTTTTCAGAAATCTTTTTAGTTGCCTCTAAAGCTATAGAGTGCTTAGTGTTGTTTGATATATAACAATACTTATCTATTTCATTTGTAGTACAAGAGAAGGTGTGGTTGCAATGTCTGCATTTATATCGCTGCTTATATAGATATAAATAAGAAGCCAGATTAGAAATTTTAGGAACAGTCAGTTTAGATAATTTATAACCATGTTTAACAATGTTTTTATCAAAAACACACCCACAACATGGACAACCTTCAGGTGTATAAGTGAGGTATCCTTCAAATATAAGGGACCTTTTGCCTTTTATTACTCCTTCACTTAGATAATTATCATAGAAAATTATGTTTTCATCTTTCAAATTTAACAATTTTAATGTATTATTTAATTGAGACATATTATCAATCCTTTCGATGTTTTGTTGCAATTACATTGTATCAAAGTTTGATAAGTCATGTCTCTTTTTATTTGTTAAAAATAAAAGGTGAGGATAGTCATCCACACCAAATATTATAGAACCAATAAAAAATGCTTTTACAAGCATTTTTTTTCTACCTCATATTTAATATTTAATTCATTAAGAGATCTCAATACCTCATCATCTAATGTGTCTAGAAAAATCGAATACTTAATTTTTTCTTCGAAT
>DUVE01000061.1 GCA_012841205.1 Mollicutes bacterium | reverse complement strand
TCCTAAGGGAACGTATATTTTAGAATATGGAATAAACAAATCTTTATTTGAAATTCAATGTGATAAATTAAAACATATTTATGAAATGAGTAATAGATATACTCCTTGGTATATAATGACTAGTGGTTCAAACCATAATGATACGGTAGCTTTCTTCGAGGAGAACAATTACTTCAATTACCCAAAGGATAAGATTATGTTTTTCATACAAGATGAATTACCGATGGTTAATGTAAATGGTAAGATTATAATGGATTCCAAATTTAATATCAAAATGGGCGCTAATGGAAGTGGTGGAATCTTCTCTGCAATGCTTAATAATGGCATTATTGAAAAGATGAAATCACTAGGTGTTAAATATGTGTTTATTGGTGGTATTGATAACATTCTTACACCATATGATTCATCTGACTTTTTAGGTTTTACAAAACAAAACAATTTTCCTTGTGCATCATATATTATTCCTAAAGGTTACCCAGAAGAAAGAGTTGGAGTGTTTTGCAAGAAAAATGGAAAACCATCTGTTATCGAATATATTCATATGACTTCAGAGATGAACAATTTAAAAGATGATAATGGTAATTTAGTATATGGTGATGCTCATTTATTACTTAATATTTTTAGTGTTGAAGCTCTTGAAGAGATTATTGATAGAAAACTAGAATATGTTCCTGCTTTTAAAAAGGCAGAATATATAAATGAATTAGGTGAGTTAATTACACCAGATAAAGAAAATTCATATAAGTTTGAAAGCTTTATCTTTGATGCTTTCCCTTTCTTTGATGAAGTGGGTTTATTAAAAGGTAAAAGAGAAGAAATATTCGCTCCTGTTAAAAATGCAACGGGAGTTGACAGTCCTGAAACTGCAAGTAAATTATATTTAGATTTTTTTAGGAAGTGATATTATGATTTTAGTAGTACTTGGTACTCAAGACAAACCTTTTACAAGATTGCTTGATACAATTCAAAACCAGATTAAAAAAGGTAATATAAAAGATAAAGTGATTGTTCAAGCAGGATGTACTAAATATGAATCATCGGATATGGAAATATTTGATTTGATACCAACTGATGAATTTAACAAATTAATAAAAGACGCTGATTTAATTATTACTCATGGTGGTGTTGGCTCAATCTTAGAGGGAGTTAAGAATAACAAAGTAATTCTAGCTGCTCCTCGTTTAAAAAAACATGGTGAACATGTAAATGATCACCAATTACAAATAGTAGATGAGTTTGCTAAAATGGGTTATATAATACCACTTAAGGATTTTAATAAATTGGATAAATTATTAATAAAAGCAAAAAAATTTAAACCAAAAGAATTTGTAAGTAACAATAGAAACTTTGTAACATTATTAGAAAGTTATATAGATACTTTATAGGGTTTGAAATAAGTGTAAAGTGCTATTTCATATAGTTGATAATATAAGATATGAAATGGTATAATAGAAATAGAGAAGGTGATATTGTGGAAAAAGAATTGTATCATGTAAATACAGTAAGAAAACCTTTCCTTACTGAAAAAAGAAGAGATGAAATTATAGAAAATTACTATAGAAAACAAGCTAGAAAAGAGAGATGCGCTGTAGTAGGTAGAAAAGTAGGTACTATAACAGCAACAACTATTGCTATTGCTACAATTGGTTTGATGGCTACTTTAGGCCCAGATTATATTGCATCAAAACAAACTAGTCAACTAGCCCAAGCTAACTATGAAC
>DUVE01000060.1 GCA_012841205.1 Mollicutes bacterium | reverse complement strand
ACTTAATAAAAGAAAAATTAGATGTTATAGAAGCTAAATCGAGTAAGAAGGTATCATTTGATCATACATTACCAGTGGATAAGGATACAGGTTCTTTGCACCCAGTTACAGTTGTTGCTGAAGAAGTTGTATCTATTCTTAAGAAGATGGGGTTTATTATTGTAACAGGTCCTGAAATGGAAAATGAATATTATAATTTTGAAGGCTTAAATGTAGCAAAAAACCATCCGGCAAGGGATATGCAAGATACATATTGGTTAGAAAATGGTAAATTGCTTCGTACTCATACATCTCCTTGTCAAGTAAGGGCTATGGAAAAGTATGGAGCACCCCTTCGTATAGTAGCACCTGGTAGATGTTTTAGAAATGAAGATTTGGATGCTAGTCATGAAAATACTTTCTTCCAACTAGAAGGTATGGTTATCGACAAGGAAGTATCTATTAATAATTTGATTTATGTTATGAAAAATATTTTAAAAGATATTTATAATAAAGATGTTGAAGTAAGATTAAGACCAGGATTCTTCCCGTTTGTGGAACCAGGCTTTGAACTTGATATTAAATGCCTTATTTGTGATGGAAAGGGATGTCCAACTTGTAAAGGTAGTGGTTGGGTTGAACTTTGTCCTTGTGGCATGGTCCATCCAAAAGTTTTAGAGTATAGTGGAATAGATCCAAATGTATATAGTGGATTTGCCTTTGGTATAGGGCTTACTCGTATGGCAATGTTTAAATATAATATAGCTGACATTAGAGTGTTAAATTCAGGTAATATAAATTCCTTAAAGCAAACAGGGATAGAATAGGAGTGATAATATGTATATATCGAGTAATAGATTAAAAAGGTATATTAGAAATAGTGATAGAATTGATTTTATATCAATGTGGAATAAGTTTACTATTCATTCAGCTGAAATTGATGGTATTGAGATTAAAGGTAATGACATAAATAAAGTTGTTGTTGCCAAAGTTAAAACAGTTGAAGACCACCCAGGTTCAGATAGGTTACACCTTGTAACAGTTGATGCTGGAACAGGTGAGGACTTATCGATTGTCTGTGGAGCACCTAACTTATCTGTTGGAATGTATGTTCCATGTGCTTTGATAGGTGGTAGTTTAAAGGGGCTTCCTAAAGTTGAAAGGATAAAATTAAGGGGAGTATATAGTAACGGTGTTTTAGCTAGTGAAAAGGAACTTGGTATCAGTGATAATCATACTGGTATTATGGAATTAGATAAATCTTATCAGATAGGTGAAGATATTAAAAAATATATTCCTATTGATGATATTGTAGTAGAAATAGATAATAAATCTCTTACTAACAGACCAGATATGTGGGGGCATTATGGTATTGCAAGAGAAGTAGCTGCAATAACAGGAAGTGAATTATTACCCCTTGATATCTATGATGAGATAGAAGAACTTAAAAGTCTTAATGTAAAAGTTGAAGATACAGTTAATTGTAATCGTTATTCATGTATTGAAATTGGTAATATAAAAGCTAGGGAAGCAAGTATTGAAATGAAAGTATTTCTGTATTATTGTGGTATGAGAAGTGTATCATTACTTGTTGATTTAACTAACTATTTAATGTTAGAACTCGGTACACCAATGCATGCTTTTGATAGCAATAAAATCAGTAGTATTATTGTAAAAAATACAGGGGATAACGAACTTGATTTCACTACTTTAGATAACATAAAAAGAACCATACCTAAAAACACATTGATGATATATAATGAATCTGAACCAATTGCTATAGCAGGAATAATGGGAGGTTTAAATTCAGAAGTAGAAGATGATACCAATTCAATTATTCTTGAATCAGCTAATTTTGATGCAACAAGTGTTAGAAAAAGTGCTACCGCATTAGGTCTTAGAACTGAAGCTAGTTCAAGATATGAAAAAAGTTTAGACCCTAATCTTACTGTTTTAGCTATTAAACGTTTTATCTATTTATTAAAAGCTCATGATAATGATATTGTTATTAATTCAAGAATTGAGGATGTGTATCCTAATGTCCTTAATAAAAGTGTCGTAACATTAACTAAGGAGATGTTAAAAAAATATATAGATGCTCCACTAGATGATGACCAAGTTAAAAGCATTCTAAATTCATTATCTTTTGAAGTTGAAGTAAATGATAATGAATATATCGTAACAGCACCTACTTATAGATCAACTAAAGATATTACTAATGCTGCTGATATAATTGAAGAGATTGCAAGAATTTATGGTTATGATAATCTTGAACCTAAACCTTTAAAATTAGATTTAGTAGCACCGATAAGTGATCAAAAATATGAACTTGAATATAGTATTAAAAAATATATTGCAACTAATACAAAACTAAGTGAAGTACATACGTACTTATGGTATCAAAATGATGTTTTAAATAAATATAAAATTGATAAATCAAATAATTTAAAGATCGCAAATAAGAGTGATAATAGTATATTAAGAGATGATCTTAGTCTATCGTTATTTGAAATATGTTTAGAAAACTCTAAATATACTAATGAATATGGTATCTTCGAAATAGGTAGTTGTATAAAAGGAGAAGATGAAGAGAGAGTCTTATCTATTTTAGATGTTTGTTCAAACCAAAATGTTAGTGAACATTATCAAAATTTAAAACAGTTAATCTATAATTTAATTAAAACACTAAGAAATAAAGAGGTAGAGTTTGTACCAGCAAAAACTTCTAAATCATATCTACAAGAAGATTATACTCTGTATATTTTATTAGATAATGAGGTTATAGGTTATATATCAATTATTGATAAAAAACTTTCAAGAGATTGTAATAAGAAAGCTGAAATAATCAATGTAGAACTTTATCAAGAAAAACTATTAACAATTGATAAAGAAAGTATTAAATATATCGAACCATCTAAATATCCGATTACTAATATAGACTATACAATTATTTTAAATAAAGAAGAATTATATGGTAACTTAGAACAAATCTTAAATAAGTATGAGCATAAATATCTATTTAATTATCGTTTAATTGATACATATATGGATGATGTTAAGAAGATTACAATAAGATTTAATATAGGTTCATATGACAAAACTCTAACTGGAGATGAAATAACTTCGTTTCAAAATGATTTAATAAATTATATAAAGGAAAATGGATATAATATTGTTGATAAAAAATGATTAAAGACAGATTAAGTATAACTTAATCTGTTTTTTAGCAAGATGTGAAAATATGTAAATAAATCCCGT
>DUVE01000059.1 GCA_012841205.1 Mollicutes bacterium | reverse complement strand
TAATTTGTGGTTTGGTGATTACGTCACCACACGGCTGCTATACTTACCAGACATGTCCCTGTCGAAACCATGCCATCCCCAGTGCCACTATTATATGACAATATAAAAATAATGCAAGATGAAAATTGACTTAGTTGAAAATTGATTGTTGAAGAAAAATCATTTATTTTCTGTAACTTCTAATTTTGTCCATTCTTTATAAACCATTATCAACTTATAATATCTAGATTTATATTCTGGCACAAAATAATTTTCAAATTCTTTATCCTTTATTAATTCAATTATTTCGTGATAATAATTCTTTTTGAACCTTTCTTTATCTAATTTGTTATCAATATATAATCCACAAGCATCATCATATGCATTTAGCCAATTTTCAACAGCGCTATCAGCCGCATATTTTAATGCATTTTTCTCATGACTATCATCTTTATCATCATCTAAACTTGATATGGAATCTTCATAACCCGCCAACTTAATCATGACATCATCTCTGCGGTTTGAAGCAGAATTTATTTTTGTTCTTATTTCCATTTCGACCATACCAAAATTGATGCGCTTTGCAATTTCGGCTGCCTCTTTAGAAGATTTCGAAGAAATAAAGGCTGATAAACAACTTAAAAAAGCAGTGCTCAAACTTAATGCCGATATTATAATTACCAAGACTTCATAGACACTCATTTTTTATTTCTCTTCTTTGGTTGTAACGTTTGTAGCAAATAACTGGCTGCATTTCTATTTTTAGCGTTTTGAGATTCTCGTAAATCCTCTTCAACAATGATACTACCTTTTTCAATCGCTATTAAGATGTATTCATATATTAATTCTTTATCAGTTTGACTAATTGAAGTTTTATTTTTGGAATAAACTAAGTTATTTATTTTTCCTGCGATTTCTTCTGCTTTTTCAAAAGTTAAATTCTCTCCTATCTCAGATATATATTTTTGTGCTACTTTTTCTAATGTCATATTCTTTAGTATTATCCAATCAAGTTTGATTACTTGTTGAATAACCCTCTCCTTTCTTTCTATATTATTTTATAACAAGTCTGAAAATTGGATTCTTTTTATAAATTCTTCCATGTAATTCCAATCAGGGTTACCATATTTATCAACCGGTAATTTAATTACTGTATTTAAAATGTTATTAGGGTTTGCGCTCCTACCATACGAATATTTAAATTGTTCTTTATTAAATATAGTTATTAAGAACATTGATGTATATTTATTAATTTTATTTGAGATTTTTTCTTTTGGGATAAATATTCTGCTTCTATCCATAACCCAACACTCTTCTTCTTGATAGGTGGAATAAAAACCACTTGCCTCACCACCACATACAATTGTATTACCTGGACAATTATATGAGTGATAGTATCCAGCAACAGAGTTATTACTTTTTGAAGGAGTTATAACAGGAAATATATAATCATTATCTTTTATTGTTGAAAAATCCACATCTTTTACTATTCTTTTTCCTCTTTTCACATCAAAATAATCACTAATAAAAAAATCCTTCCAATCGCATAGTAATATCTTTTGATTAGTATAAGGAATTGATGTCTTTAAAGACCCCCCCCCACATTGCCTTCATAAAGTTCTCCATATATTCCCAGTCGGGTTCTCCATTAACTGAACTCGGTAACTTTATGATTGTGTTCATTATATGATGAGGTCTTGCCTTTCTACCATAGGAAAATTTGAACATTTCTTTTTTTAATATTGTAATTAAAAAGAATGCAATAAACTTGTTTAATTTTAATCCTGTACCTTTTATAGGAACAAAGATTCTATTTGTATCTAGTACCCAGCATCTTTCTTCTTGATATGTTGAAAAGAAACCGTTTACTTCACCACAACTAACAATTGAATTTGCCTCGCAATTATACGAATGATAATATCCCGAAATTGAATTATTAGTTGCAGAGGCTGTGACTACTGGAAACTGATAATCTTCATCTCTTTCTTGCATGTAGTCTACATCCTTAATAATTCGTTTGCCTCTTTTAATTTTGAAGAACTCACCAATTCGATATTCTTTCCAATTTGCTACATCTAATTTCATATTTCCACCTTACCATTATCAATTTTATACGCAAGAAAAGATCTTACCGTTTTTTCAAAGTCTTTTTGGCTTAGTTCAGAGTAATCTGTTTTCATGTATGCTTCAATTAACCATTCATCTTTCTCGCCAATATTAATATAAGTAGATTTAATAGGATTAATCACTTTGTTTTTATAATCTTGTAGCCATGTATCAGTTTTCTCTTTACCTAATCCTTTTTTCTTTTCAACTCTTGTGTTTTTTAAAATTTTGTATCCATCATCTTTACAAAATAATAAATATGTCTTTTCATTCGGAATTGGGTTTCCTTCTTTGTCCTTAACTGTTTTGCCCTTTTTCTTTTTAAAATGGGGAACACCAGTTTTAATCAACAATGCAGTTACTACTGTAGAAGCTGCAACACCAAAAGTCCCATCCGCAAGTGAAAAAGATGCTAAAAGGGTGTTTTCAGCTAATAAATCTTTATGAAACTTGGGTGCACTAAAACCATCTTTCGATGCACTACCAATAGCAAAAACATAAGGCAAAATTACTGCAAACAAACTCCCTTTTGGTAATAATTCACATCCTTTTAAGACAAGTTTGGCAGCTACTTTATTATCTTTTCCACCAAAAGGCGGATTCATACAAGCGCCTACCTTATCCTTGCCGTTATATGTCGGAATTAAATCTTTTATGTTTTTAAGTCCCATCATATCTCCATTTAAGGCTTGAATTAGATTCAAACCAATAATTCTAAGTGTAGTTATATAGAACAAATAAATGTAATCTTCAACTTCAATTCCTGATACCTTTTCCCCGTTTACAGATTCATAATTATTGATAATGTGTAATAAATATGAAAGCGTAAAGTTTCCGAACCCACTTGTAAACTCTATAAAATAATCATTTTCTTTTAATTCTAATAATTGCACCATAAAGTTGGTGATATTAGCAGGAGTGGATATAATACTATTTTTACCACTTTTATATATGTATATATATTTATAAATTGTTTCCGAAACATATAGCTTATCTTCGTTACTACCTTTTAATATAACCGGAAATATTCTTTTAGCAATATCTTTTAAACAATCCAATAATGAATATATCTTGCTATTTAATTCTTTTTTACTCTCCATTGCGGTGCATGTAGACTTAATTAATGTGGCAATGGATTTTTTATTATCAGGGTTTGTGAACTGGTATCTATCTATTTCTCCCCCTGACTTTAAAATATATTCTTGCATTTTGTTTATTATAGTTAGTGTGCTATCGTTATCATGAATTCCCTTAACAATATTTTCTCTAAACTCATCGTTAAATAACGATAAGATACATGTGTTGATAAATAATAATGAATCTTTAACTTCGGTGTAATTAAGATGCTGATTCACCGAACTTAAAACCCCTTCTATTCTACTATCAATATCATTTATACCAAAGTGCCTTTTGTCGGATTCATCAGGAACCTTATTATATGCATGTGGAATTTCTGTATAATAATTTGGCGAATTATTCCATGCGGTATAGTTATTATATTTTTTATAATCTATTAATGTAAGAACATCACTACAATCTAAATCATTTAGGGAATAATAAACCAAATAATCAATTTTATTATTTTCAGTGTTTGTTTCCTGTGCTGCCAATGAAAATAATTGATTTTTAATCGCATCATCTCTTTCAGACTTGTACTTATCAGGAGCTTTTAATTCTATATACATAAAAATATCATTACTATTCGGGTAATAGACAATTATATCAATTCGAGCACCAACTTTTTTTGGCCTCCCGATATTGTATTCCTTTTCGAAAGCAATATCCTTTATGTTATATCCTAATTCATTAACTAACTTTGTAACTATATAAGCCCTAACATATTCCTCGTCACCAGGTAATTTAGTTATTTCTCTATCATCTCTTCGTTTTCCATAATTAATTTCATCTTTGGAAAAATCATAAGAAATAATAGCTTCATTTTCTGGCCATTGTTCTAAATAGTTTTCTATTTCTTTTCTAAATGAACTCATTTTTTACTCCTATTATTTACTATTATTAACTTGTTTTATGGTATCACAAATCCTATATAAAATCTCCTGTAATTTAAATCTTAATATTAAAAATCACATCCAAGGAATAAAACAAAAATCTCTCTTTTTTAAAAAAGATTTTTTCTTTTCATAAACTTCTGTGTTATTTTTATGCTTGAACAACAAAAAGAAAATGGACTTAGTTGAAAATTGATTGCAAGTAATATATACTTACATGGATGTAAATCGAGGTATATACATATGAGTAGAAAATTTAAACAAAAACCTAAAAAAGTAAAAGCAGAAAAAGTAAAACGCGAACCTGATATGCGTAAACGCG
>DUVE01000058.1 GCA_012841205.1 Mollicutes bacterium | reverse complement strand
GTAAAAGAAGGGGACTTCTTTGCCTTTTTGGGTCCTAATGGTGCTGGTAAATCAACTACAATAAATATTTTATGTACGATATTAGAAAAAACTAAAGGAGATATTGAAATAAATGGTTATAAATTAGGTACAGAAGATGATGCTATTCGAAAAAGTATCGGTGTTGTATTCCAAGGCTCTTACTTAGATAATTTACTTACAGTAAAAGAAAATATTAAAACAAGATCTAGCTTTTATGGAATTTCTTATGAAGAATTTAATAAGAGACTTGATTATATAGCACCTTTAATTGGTATTAAAGATATTTTAAATCGTAGGTATGGTAAATTGTCAGGTGGTCAAAAAAGAAGAGCAGATATTGCAAGAGCCCTTATTAATGAACCTAAAATATTATTCTTAGATGAACCAACAACTGGTCTTGATCCTCAAACAAGAAAAAAGGTTTGGGAAATGTTGGAGGAAATTCAAAAACGAAATAATACAACTATCTTTTTAACAACACACTATATGGAAGAAGCAAGTAATGCTGATAAAGTAGCTATTATCGATAATGGTAAGATTATTGTAAATGAAACACCTATGAAGTTAAAAGAAAAATATACAACTACCATTCTAAAACTAATACCAACTGATGAAGAAAAATTAATAAAATACTTAGATGAAAATAAATATGATTATAAAAAGAGAACAGATATGATGGAAGTATATGTTAAGAAAAGTCTAGATTCTTTAAAAATATTAAAAGATATTGAAGATAATTTAACTAGTTTTGAAGTATTAGAAGGTAATATGGATACTGTCTTTATAAATCTTACAGGTAAAGATATAAGAGAGGTTTAATATGAAAAACATTAAAAGTTTAACAAAAAGAAATCTATTACTATTTTTTAGAGATAAAGCAACCGTTTTCTTCTCGTTTTTATCAGTTATTATCATATTAGGATTATATATTCTATTCTTATCTGATTTACAAGTACAAAGTGTTGAAGAAGTTGTTGGTAAGATAGAGGGCATCAAACCTTTAGTAAATTCTTGGGTTATGGCTGGTTTAATTGCTGTTTCAACTGTAACTTTATCTTTAGGTGCTTTAGGTGTTGTAGTTGCTGATAGGGAAAATAATGCTATGAATGATTTTCTAGTAGCCCCTATAAAAAGAGAACAAGTATTCTTGTCATATTTACTATCAACAATAATTATTGCAATGATTATATCATTAACATTATTTGTTATTGCCGAGATATATATTATTTCATCAGGTGGAACAGTTTTAACAATTATTCCAATGCTTAAAGTAATAGGTATAATTGCATTGTGTGTATTATCATCAAGTTTATTAATGTTGTTTGTTATATCATTCCTAAAAAGTGAACAAAGCGTTGGCGTTCTTGGTACTATTGTTGGTACGATGATTGGATTTTTAACAGGTGCATATATACCTATGGGTATAATGCCAAAAGGGGTACAAATTGTATCTAATGTTATTCCAGTCTCACAAGGAGCATCATTACTTAGAAAAATATTTTTAGAAAAACCATTAAATGATGTATTTACAGACTCTAAGGCACTTTCTGAATATTCAAAGATGCAAGGAATAGATTTGTATTTTGGTAATTTTAAACTATCACCATCATTTATGATATGTATGATTATTTTGAGCATAATTGTTTTTTCAAGCTTAAATATAATTAGATTCAAACGAATGAAAAACAAATAAACTATCAAACATAATCCCTAGATAACCATCAATATTTGACAAAAGGGTATAAATGTGCTATACTTTAGACACTTTAAGAAAGGATACATGTAGTTTATTTGTAATTGGGGGTTGATTTTATGAATAAGAATTATGTTTTTGAATATTTAAATGAAAATGAGTATAACAAGTTAGAGAAATCTGTAAAAAAATACAATATGTTAGCTTATAAAAAATTAAATTTTGAATATTATCCATCATTAAGGGATGGCAAATTTCTAGGTAAATTAGTATCAATGAACAGCAAAGATAAAACTAAGACATATGAACTAAAATTACCAACAGATGAAATGTTTGCTAAAGTACATGGGGATATTAAGTTACACTATACCGTTTATGAAGATAAAAATGTTATTTTATTATCAACATTAACACCAGAAGATATCTTATCTGAAGGACATCGTAGTGAACTAACAACATGTAATGGTGTAGTTATTTCTAAAAATAACGAAGAACGCGATATGTTTAAAGTAAATTTACTTAAAATGTTAGATAGATAAGGAGAGTAATCTCCTTTTTTTTATGAAATAATAAAAAATACAAAAACATTATTGCAAAGCCTTTCATATTATGATATTATATATAAGCAATGGACCCTTAGCTCAGTTGGTTAGAGCATCCGGCTCATAACCGGACGGTCGTAGGTTCGAGTCCTACAGGGTCCACCACAATTGCGGGTATGGCGGAATTGGTAGACGCGCTAGACTTAGGATCTAGTGGAGCAATCCATGGGGGTTCAAGTCCCTTTACCCGCACCATTTGAAAACAACTTGCGAACCAATCGCAAGTTTTACTTTATATAAGACTAAATATCTTCTTTCTTTGAATAAAGGAAAGGAGATATTTTTATGTTAACTTTTAAAGTGCTAGATACTTTAAAACCTAGTGATGATGTATTAAGAATGATTACTAATACTAAACCTTCTAACATTAAAATAAGTAATGGACAAACATTGTTAATTGAAAGAACAAATATTAAAAGTGTTGAGCCGATTATTTATGAACTAACTTATCGTAATAAAGTAATCATTTTATGGGAATATCCTATTAACGAAATACAAGGCAATCATTTTTACATACCTACTACTAAAGAAACTTATTCATTTAATGAAGTCCGAAAACTACTGAGCCAATAAAGATTGACATTTGAAAATATTTGTATATAATAAAAATCAATTATTTTGCAGTATTGTTCTTTGAAAGGCGAAGTAGTATGTATATCATATATGTATTATTTTGCCTTTTTTATATTATCAAAAAAGGGAGGATGAGATATTGAGGAAAAGATGTGGAATATATTTGAGAGTTTCAACTGATGAGCAAAGGGATAATGGATTTAGTATTGATCATCAACTAAGAAATTTACAAGAGTATGCTGATAAACACGAATATGATGTAATTGATGTTTATAATGACGCCGGTCATAGTGGTAAAGATTTAATGAGACCTAATATGCAAAGATTACTTAATGATATTAAAAGTAATAAAATTGATGTATTACTTGCTATCAAAGTGGATAGACTTACAAGAAATGGTTTTGATGGTTATTGGCTACTTAATTATTGTGAAGAGTATAAAGTAAAGATAGAACTATCACTAGAACCTTATGATGTATCAACAGCCAACGGAGAAATGATATTTGGAATGAATCTTATATTCGGTCAGAGAGAACGAAAAGAAATTGGTGCTAGAACTAAAAGAGGTTTAGAAGAAATGGCTTTGCAAAAAGTTCATCCAAATAAAGCACCTTATGGTTATATTAGAAACGAAGAAACAGGTCATTTAGAAGTTGATCCAATCGCAAGTGAAGTAGTTAAAGACGTGTATAAACTATATACTAAGAACTATGGCATAAGACCTATAACCAAAAAAATGAAAGAAGATAATAGATATTTAAAAAGTGGTAAATGGTGTGATAATAGAATATACAACATTTTACAAAATCCAATTTATAACGGAACATATCATCACGGCAGAAAAGCAAGAAGAAAAGAAGATGTCTTGATTGTTGAAGATTACTGTCCTAAAATTATTGATGATAAGTTATTTAATCAGGTGCAGAACTTACTTGTTAAAAATAAAAATCCTAATTATGGCTCACACATTCACTTATTTACGGCATTAGTTAAATGTCCTAGTTGTGGAAATATTATGAGTAGTACTATTGCCTATAAAAATAAGAAGAATGGGACAAGAAAAGAATATTACTTTATTGAATGTAGAAACGACAATTGTAAAGATAAAGGTAAAAGTTATAATACTGATAAATTAGAAAATAAACTTATTGCAATGCTAAATGAATTGATGATTTATTCAATCGTAAACGACCATATTATAACAATACCAAATATAGATAATGAAGCTGAAATGATTAAAATAAGTAAAGCTATCGAAAAACTAAAGGTTCAAGAGAAGAAACTGGTTGAACTATATGTAAATAGTGATTTAGATGTTGAAGTAATCAATAGTAAAAACAAAATGGTCAAAACTGAATTGGAAGAAATGACTAGAAAGTTAAATAATCTCAATAAAGGACAGGTATTGAAATTTGATACTAATCTACTTAGTTTATTTAATGAAAAAGAGATTAAAGCAGAAATACCTATATCAAATATGTGGAATACATTAACTAGGAAGACTAAAAGAGAAATCATTAATAAATACATTTTAAGTATTGAAGTTAAAAGAGATGATGAATATAACATTGAAATAACATCGATTAACTTTAATAAAGAGTTCTTACAAAATAGTATTTTTAACTTTACTACTCATATAGCAAATGCAATAAATACTGGTTTTAATGGAATAAAGGTAGGTGCAATGCTAACTCCTGATAATATCATTGATGAAGTTAGAGCCAATAAAGTAATATCATTCTATGCTTTGACCCCGACTGAAATATCAAGATTAGAAGAGATAAGTAAGCATTATGGAACATCTGGAATAACAATATCGCCTTATATGGAAAATAATCAGATTATAGATTATAAAATAATCTTACCAAATGGTGATAAATAATGAATTATGCCATATTTAGAAGCGAACCAATAATGACTCTAAGAGATTTAGGACAGATAGGAGCTCATAATCAAAGAAAAAAAGAAGCATATAAAAGCAATCCTGATATTGATATGGGAAAGTCATCTGATAATATTGTCTTAATTGGATCAGAGCTAAGTTATTTAGAACGATACATGGAAATTGTTAAACCATACAAAGAAGAACACGAAGAAAAAATGAATTCGACTAGAGAAAACAGAAGGAAGTCATTTAATAAAATGTTAGATGATTCTAATAGTGTAGTTGCTGATGAACTTATATTTACAGCTACCAACGAATACTTTAAAGGCAAAGATACCGACATTATTAAAAAATGGGGAAACACTTGCTTAGATTTCATCTATAAAGATTTGGGTTATGAGAAATGGCAAGTGTTAAATGCCACTATTCATATGGACGAGACTACACCTCACTTGCATTGTGTATTAGTTCCTTTAGTTAAAAAGTTTGATAAAAGAACCAATACTGATAGATATACCCTATCTAAAAAGCGATACATCAGAAATGGGGAACATTTAAGAGAACTACAAGATAAATATTGTGAAAGATTAAATAACGCAGGTTTTGAACTTGATAGAGGTATTAGAGGAAGTAAAAATATTCATTTAAAAATGAGGGAATACAAGAAATTAACTAAAAAACTTGGTTATGAAATGAATAAACAAAATATATTGTTACAAAAGTCAGTTGATAAATTAGAAGAAGATATGAAATCATCAAAAGAAACAATAGTTGGTGATTATATCAAAATAAAAAAAGAAACTTATAACAGTATGAAAGAAGTAGTTAAAGAAACCAAGAATAGTTTAGAAAAAGTTCCTCAAATGGAATACCTTATTACTGAAATGAGTAATCACATTAAAACTTATGATGATTTAGATAAAAAGAACTTTGGTATGAAAAAAGAAATTGAACAATTAAAAAATAGAAATCAAGAATTGGAAGAAGAAAATAGCTTTTTAAAACATATTATTAAAAGTGTGTTAAAAAATCTTAAGAAGATATTTAGAAAAATACTACATATTGGAAATGAAGAAGATAGAAACTTAGTAGTTGATGAAGTATCATATTGTTATGATAATGAACTTTATAATAAAAATGATCTAATTGACATAGGAAAAGATACGAGCAAAGAAAAAGCTATATTCAATATAGCTGGTATAAAAGATTATCGCAATAAGGATAGAGATAATGATATTAGTATATAGCTACATCATAATCTCTTTCCTTTTTCATTTAAAAGATGGTAATTATTTATATGCCGAGCAAATCCATTGCTTTAGGCAATATTATTTCTCAATGCTTAGTGCTTTGCAATTTATTTAAAATTGCAAACACGACAATGAATGGAAATAATATTGGGTTCATAAAGCAATGGAGGAATTGGAATATAAGGATAAAATTATATTAGTAATGAAAAAGGAAAGAAAGGGATTCAAAAGGGACATTTCCCTTTGCACACCGTTATTGGCTCAGCCAATAGCGTAGTGTGTTACTCTATTGGACTCAATAAAGATTTTTAAGATGATATTCTTTTATTTTTTACATTTTATTATATCTTATCTATTGCAATTTAATGCTTCACATAATAATGATAATATATGCAAAATCACTTTACTAATTGTTCTTTCTTTTGTTGATAGTTATCTATATCTTTAACATTTACATCTTTGTTTCGACCTTTTAATTTTCCTTGAGTTTTGAATTATCTATAAAACAATAAATGATGATGTAAATATTGGCAATAGCAAAAATAATTATTAAAATACAAAAATATTTCAATATTATTGTGAATATTTACATATTTTAGTATAATTAATATATGCAATATGTCGAATTTAAGTAAAACTTGCAGGAATTGAGGTGATTTATGAATAAAAAGAAAATATTAATATTAATCATATCAGTATTAATAATAATTGGCGTTATAAGAATGTTTTTTGGAACAATTAACATAACTTTAAAAATTCCCTTTAATAACCCAACTTATGTTTTAAAAATAAATGATGAATTAGCTGGTGGAAATTTAGATATTAAAAAGAACAAAACATTTATTCCGTATGTTATTAATTTAAAATTGTCTACATGGTTATCTACAAAGGGTGAAAGTCGTTTGACTGTTAAACAGGATGATAATATAACTTTAACAATTGAAGCATATAATTGTTTTTCTGATATTACAGGAGAAAAGAAATTAACTGCTTGTTCTTATGATAATAGTAAAATGGAATTAGAGAAAATTGAAAATGTAAAATATTCAATGGTAATAAGAGGTGGTTCAACTATAGGAATGACTAATACTTTAATTTATGATGGAACATATCAAAAAAATTTAACAACTATTATAAAAGAAAAAGGTATCTATACAATAGAAATCAGTGCGAAACATAATGACATAGAATCAACCATTCATTTATTGCTAGAAATAATATAAAGGAGATAAAATGATAGATTTTAAAAATGTATATAAAAGGTATAAACCTAAAAAAGGTATTGAGACAATAGCACTTAATGATTTAACCTTTTCTTTGCAAGATAAAGGTATGGTTTTCTTATTAGGTAAAAGCGGTAGTGGTAAATCTACTCTATTAAATATACTTGGCTTTTTGGATAAACCTAGTTCTGGGGAGATTATTGTTAATGGAAAACAGTTAACTGAGTTTAGAACGAAAGAGATTGATGCCTATAGAAATACATTTGTAGGTTTTATTTTTCAAGACTATAATTTAATTGAAAGTTTTAATATTTACAAAAATCTAGAGTTAGCTTTGAATTTACAAAAAAAGAAAGTAACTAAAGAATATTTAGATAATCTGTTAAAAATGGTAGGAATTGAGGGATTAGGAAATCGTAGAGTAAATGAACTTTCAGGTGGACAAAAACAAAGAGTTGCCATTGCTAGAGCTTTAATTAAAAATCCAAATATTATTTTAGCAGATGAACCAACAGGAAACCTAGATAGTGTAACAGGTGAACAGATATTTTCAATTTTAAAGAGTATATCAAGAGAAAAACTTGTTGTTGTGGTATCTCACGATGTCGAGTTTGCAAAAAGATATGCTGATAGAATCATAGAGTTAGTAGACGGGGAAATTATTAATGATCAAATAATTAACACATTAGAAACTAGCAATCAAGATATGAAATTGGTAAAATCGAAATTACCACTTATTAAATCTCTTTCTTTTGCTTTTGTTAACTTAAGAAAGAAAAAACTGAAACTTTTATTTACAACTATACTTGTAACCATAGCCTTATCATTATTTGGTTTTGCAACGACACTAACAAGTTTTGATATTTCAAGAACTCATGCTGAAACAATGGTAGATGAAAAAACAACAAAAGTTGAAATTAGCAAAAAAATTAAGAACTTTACTACTGCATCCCCTATAATTACATTTACCAAAAATGAGATAAGTGAGGTTACAGATAAGTTAAGTCAGGATATTACTAAAGTTAGTAAAGCTGTAGAAAATAACTATTATTTATCTATGAGATTTGCTGAAAATTTACCATTTACTGAAAACGATAAAAACTATTCCTATTATGATTTAGCAACAGATAATACCATTTTTCTTGAATATAGCGAACAAAAGTTAAATGATTTAAAAATAATCGGTGAACTTCCTATCAATAACAATGAAATTTTGATTCATAAAGTATTTGCAGATTATATTCTTAAAAATGGCTTATTAGTTCTTGGAGTAGGTTCAAAAGGAAATGAAATACAAGAGAATTATCTGCCAAAAGATTATACCGAATTGGTTAGTTCAAAGAAAAAAATAGTTTTTGGCTCATCTTATTTAATTATCTCCGGTATTATAGATGAAGACTTATCAAAATATGAAGAACTTAAAATGGTATTAAGTGATGAAATGGTAATTAATCCTACAAAATTATATAATGAATTTAAGAACAAATATATAAAATCTTTATATGAAGTAGTTGTAAAAAATAATTTTTTCGATACTTTTAATTTGAACTTAAACAATATGATCAGTATGGATTTTTATAAAATAGTTTATTTGTTAAATGATAAAAGGGTACATTCTCAATCACAGACACTTTTATTAGATAAGGAGATAACGATATATAATGGTAGTAAATATGAAAAGATTAATTCTTTAAAAGGTAATGAGATTATTATAAGTAACTTATTACTAGATGAATTATATGATTATGATTTTACAAATAAATTCAAAGAATATATAAAAAATGAACAAAATAAATATGCACAAAAAGTTAAAGAACGAGAAGAAAAGTTAAAAGAGCAAGAAGAAGCGCTATTAGAAGATCCAAATTATGTAATTGAAGATATTCCAGAGGTAAAAGCAATTGACATTCAAAAATTAACTGAGCAATTTACAATTAATTATCTTAAGGAAAAAGATGTAATAGGAAAAACAATTTCAATGGAAATAAATGACCTATATTTAAGAACACAAGAAGAAAAAACAAAGATCATTGCAGATTTGAAAATAGTTGGATATGATTTTGATGCTGTATTCAATAATTATTTGTCTAGTGATTTGCTGAATATATATATGAGAGATAAAAACGAGGTCATATCTATATATTTTGATGAGACAGATGTGTCGAAATTAGAAAAAGTATTTATTGATTTTCCATCAGAAAATTCAAAGTATGTTTCTAAAACAATATACACAGATACTATTAAGAGCGTAGAAAAAGTTGTAAATGAAGTTGAGAATATTTCATATTATGCTTCATTTGGTTTTTTAACATTTGCAATTATATTGTTTACTAATTTTATTGTTACAAGTATAAACAACAATAAAAAAGATATTGGAATATTAAGAGCTATTGGATCAAGAAAAATAGATATTTATAAAATATTTTATTTAGAAAGCTATTTAATCGGGCTATTCTCATTTGTACTATCATCTATTATATGTTTTGTTTCAACCTATATAGCAAACGATATTATATCAAAAGATTTATTCTTTGCCATAAGACCTATTATATTCAAAATAGATACCTTTGGTTATTTGTTAATAACAGTAATTGTTGTTACTTTTGTTGCATCAATCTCGCCAATTAGTAAGATTGCTAGAATGAAACCTGTTGATGCAATAAATTCCAAATAATGTAAAAAAGAAGAAAAAGACATTTCATTATAATGGCAATTATGGTATAATATAGATACATAAATGAAGCAGTATTAACATTTGTTACTACTGCTTTTATTTATTGATTTTCATATATAAGATGTAGATACTAGTTATACATCTTTATATAAATAATAAAGAATTGGGGTGATACGAGAAAACTATATTACCAGAAGCAGTAAAGTAGTTTTATGAAGTAAAAATATCAAAAAGAAAGAAGGAAAAATATGAAAAAATTAGGTTTTTTAACGAGCTTAATGATGATCTTTACAATGTGTATATCACCTGTATATGCATTAGGAAATGAAACACCATATTTTACAAACATGAATGGTGTTGAATTAACAAAAGAACAATATAATAATTTATTAAAAGGGTTTTCTCATGACACAATTAATACGATGAGTGAGGAAATGATTGATTTTTTGAAAGATGATACAAATATTCAAAAAGTATCAACAACAAAATATGTGAAAGTATCAACAAAATATGTAAATAATGAAGCAGTTTCTACTTCAGAAGAAGAAGTCTCAAAAGCAGAATTTGATAATTCTCCAAAGGAATCAATAATTACAAAATCATTGATTACTCCTATGTTTGCAGCAAGTGACTATGTAGAAACGGACTATAAGAAAATAACTCTAGATGTAACTTTTGGAGCATCAATTTCTACAAAGTATGTTACATTGACTAATGTTTGGAAACAAATACCTGCAACAAAATCATTTGATGTATTAGCAATATCTGTAGGAGTTCCGTCTATTTCATTTAATTTTAATGGACAAAGAAGTGGATATCAAAAATGGGATGGAAATACAATTAATTATGATGCAAGTTCTGGAAATTGGAAAATAGTAGATTCAAGTACAATTTGGAAAAAAGGATTAGGTTTGTCACAAAATATAGTTGACGCTACAACAACATCTTTATCAAATTCAATAACTGTTGTATTTTTATCTGGTGCTTTACCATTCCCTGTTCGTGCCAGTTATCAACACGCAACTTCTAGTGTTACATTAGCTCAATCACATGATTATACGCTTGGAACAGATGGTATGGGAGGTTTAATAAAATTCTCATCTTCAGTATGGAGCAAGTATGATAATACACCAGGGTTATATGCAGAGTTGAATATCTAAAGTTTTATATAGATTTTTACTAATATTGAAAATCAAACTTAGTATTTAGAAGATACTAAGTTTCTTTGTTTTATATGAAAATAGTAAAATTAAATGAAGAATCATTAATTATAAAAAAATTAGTTTTTTTGTTCCAAAACTAATTTTTTTGTTATATAATTAAATTACAAAGAAAGAAATACTTAGTTCGTAACTTGTTTTTCATTGGCACCAGATATGAGGAAGTTGCTACCCCCTCGTAATCATAATGATTATAAGGGAGTGGCATTAAATCAATATAAAACAGTTAGAAATAGATTGTTACCTAAAGAAAGGAGCAATCTATTTTTATGTTGGAATTAAAGACAATAAGACATTTGAAAGCAGATAAGGATTTCCTGAACTTTGTAGGTGAAAAACCGCCTACGATCAAAATAACTGATGGTGCAATATTAGAAATAAAGAAAACTAATATCAAAACAATTAAACCTATTATCTATGAAATAGTAGATTTAGATTTAATTATCTATCATTATGCTTGTGAAGTAATCATTTAGCTTAGTGATAAAAAATATTGGGATACCAAAGATGATAAATATAAAGGAAGAATGACTAATGTTTATAAGAAACAGGTTGAAGATATAGAAAATGTTGTGTCATTCCTTAAAATAACGAGTGCAATTATTCATTACGATGAAACAAGTCCACACCTTTATATTGTCGGTGTATCAATTAAAGAAGGTAATAAAAATGGTATAAGTAAGCAAGTTGGAAAAACAGCAATATTTACTAAAGATTCATTGAAAGTAATACAAGACAAGATGCGAACTTTATGTATCGACTCATTTAATAATGAGTATGGTTTGGATAGCACTTTGAAGAAGAAAATTCTAGTTTAAGGCAAACAATAAGACATTTCAAAGATAAGTTTAATAAATTAATGAAGTTTTTAAAAGAAAAACTATTTGGTTGGGGAAAAAAGATTTAACATACAATAAAGTTATTGAATATTTATACAATAAAAATATATTAGATGAAGATGACATAAAAACATAAAAAATGATGATTATGAAATTTAATAATTTATAAGTTAATAATAATTATATGTCGATAAAGTTCATTGTTTTAGATAATATTATTTCGTAATGCTTTTGTGTTTTGCACTTCTTAAATGAATTGCAAAACACATCCATAAATAGAAATAATACTGGGTTCCTGAAACAATGGAAAAATTGGAATATAAAGATAGGCATGTATGTGTAATAAAAAGACAAATTTTATGACGAATTATGTCAAACTATGATAAAATAAATACGAGGGTAGATAAAATTAAGTAGTATTTAAGCAGTAAGTAGTAGTGAAAAATCTTGTATGAAAGGAGAAAAGCTATGAAAAAGTTTAAATTTTTTGCTATGATTTTGGGTCTATCATTCGGTCTAACCGCAATGGGTGTAAATGCATGGACTTATAAACCCTATGGAATCTTATTTGAAAACTGGGGAACTCAAACTATTTACACTGCATATGAAGACAAAGAAACAGGTACAGCGCAAAGATGGGAAACACTAGAGGTTTCAAATGGTGGAACTCCCGAGGTTGTGTTACAAGGGGATTCACTTGGCACTATAGATGATAATGGTTTTAGAGTTTATTTGTGGAATGGACAAGCATACGAATGGAAAACGCAATTTTCAAAACTTGTTGATGAGGACTATAGATTAAAATTTAAAAAGAATGGTTGGACAATTGGAATGACTAATGTTACCGGTTTTTGGTGGAAATATTAGTCTGGGTAACAAATAATATAATATAAGTAGTATGAATAATAATATAAAAATTTATTTGCTCTCTATTTTTATTAGGAGGTAATATGAAAAATAGTAAAAAAAATATTTGTCTTTTTGTAATTTCTGTAGTAGCTTCAATCATAATGGCATTTTTATCCATTAATTCACAATATCCCGATGGTTTGGGTATGGATAGAGCCCCATTTGATTATGCTTGGTTTGATGTGTATGTTTATACAAGTTCGACATTTTTAGTTGCAGCAACATTGCTTCTGATATTATCATGTAAAAAAATTCATGATTTATATCATTCTGGAATGATAAAGAACATGATTCAACGAGAAACAATTAGTAATATTAAGAAAAAGCTTTTGGTAAATACGTGGTTAAGTGGTCTTTTCTTATATCCTGTATTTCTGATTCTTACATACATTATTTGTTTTATTGTTTTTCCTACTAAAGGAGCAGGAATAAATCTCGGCCCAGAAGGACCAATGTATAATTCACTTTTAATTCTTTTTAGAGCTTGTGCAATAACAATAATCTATTCAATCATTGTTTTCAACGTCACATTAATAGTATCTAAAAAAATGAAAAATTTTGCAGTAACCACAATTTTATCTTTTATAATAATTTTGATTTATTCGGCGATTTCTCAACTGATTTTTGTTAACCTTTTTAAAACATTTTTCTCGGAACAATTTGCCAAAGGATTTGATTTAATTAATGGTTTAATATTTGGGTTTGGAAGAACTATATCAATTTTAATACATGGATTCATTTTAGTAATTATAACCACCTTAATTTTAAATAAGATTTATAAGGATACTAATGAAGTTGTTTTGAATTATGAAAATCAAAACTAATGAAAAAATGCTATATGATGAAATAACGAGTAATAAAATACTAACAATAACAGCAATATTTATTACTACCGTTATATTCACAATAGCTTATACAAATGGATTAAAAGGTTCTAATTACTTTAAATTTATAAATGAAATATTTGTTAGTGTACCTTATTGCAGTTTGATTACAATAATTTCTGGGTTACTTATAAACTTAATCATATTTAGAAGTTTTCTAGGGAATAATTTGTTAGAACAAAGGTTTAAATCAAAAAAAGGTTTATTTAACTATATATTAAAATTCTATTTAAAAATATTGTTTATAGTTCTAGGATTTATAATCTTTACTATTATAATATTTTCTAATTTCTTTTCTCAATTTAATTTGGTTTTTATTATTGATGGAAATATAAACGAAAATATTATATTCATATTTATAAATTTATATTTGACTTTAATAAATATTACAATATGGTTTTTAATAAGTTATGTTATATTGAAACTTATTAATGATAAAATAGGTATTATAATTGTAGTTTTTATAGCACTATATCAATATGTAAGTCCGACATTATTTAATATTAATATAATGTTTCCATATGTGAATACTTATAATAAGTTATGGATATTGTTGTTGACTCCAATCGTTGTATTTATATTGTATAAATTATCAATGATTATATATATTAAACAGAATTGGAAGATTAGATAAATGAAATCAATGATATATAGGGACTTGTTATTGTTTATTAAGAAAAATTATAAGATTTTAATTCTCATAATTCTATTGTTAGTGTTGAAAACAATATTTAATTATAATGATTTTATCAATGCAACAAATTCTGTTGATACTCCAAATAATTTATCACAAAGCAATGTAATTGATTTAACTCCATTTGTTTATACAGAAAACCTGTTTTTTGAAAGATCTTTGGGACTAACTTATGATATAGACGGGATTATTGAGATTATATATATGTGTTTAATTATATCGTTATACATATATATAGCCGTTTCAGTTTATTTTTCAGATATAGCTTCAGCACCAGAACAATTGTTTTTGAGAATGAACAAAAAAAAATACGTAATGCAAAAACTTATATCTATTACAGCAATAAGTATTTTAATAGATATAATACTATATTTATCTCTCTTTATAACGCTTTCTGCATTAAATGTAAGTTATTTTAATTTTGAATTACTGTTTATTAATATATTTTATAAAATAATTCTGCAGTTTATAGTAATTGCTTTGTTTGGTTATATAAGCATATATTCATATTTTGTTGTTCTAGGATTACTATTGTCAATTTTGACATTTAAAATTAAGTATCTATATTTCTTGTTTCCAAGTGGAGTGAAGTTTGATATCTATATGGTCATAGTTTTTATAATAATTTCTGTGTTTACATATTGGATATGCCACAAGAAAATAATAAGTCTTTTCAGAAAGGAGAAAATGTATGGGATATAAAATTGAAGTAAAGGATTTGAACTTAACTATAAATTCACATGAAATACTAAAAAATATTAATTTAAACATTGAATCTGGAAAAATATATGGTTTTATCGGACGAAATGGTAGTGGGAAAAGTATGCTTCTTAAATGTATATGTGGATTACTTAAACCGAATACAGGAAGTGTTATTGTTAATAATGAAGATATTTATAATAAAGACCTATTTCCAAGTAGCATGAGAGCTTTTATTGATAAACCAACCTTTATAGGATCTTTAACAGGATATGAGAATTTAAAATTATTAGCTGATATACAAAATACTATTGATGATGAAAAAATAAAAGAAACTCTTATAAAATGTGATTTAGAAGATCAAACAAATAAAAAATATGGAAAATATTCACTTGGAATGAAACAAAAACTAGCGATTGCTAGTGTCTTGATGGAAAATCCAGATATTATGATATTTGACGAGCCATTTAATGGAATTGATAATAAAAGTGTTGAAATGATTAGAAAAATACTCCTAGAAGAAAAACAGCAGGGAAAAACAATTTTAATTGCAACACATATAAAAGAGGATATAGATTTATTGTGCGATGTTATATATGAATTAGATTTAGGTCAAATAGTAGCAAATAACAAAAATATAGATATTTAATTTCAAATATGCTCATGTTTATTTGCAAATATTTAACTTATTCAAAAATTAGTAATTACTTAAGAAGAATTATTAGCTTATTTCTTTCGGACTGTTGGTAAAGCCAATGGTCTTTTTGTTTATGTTATTAAGAAAACGATACAATTATTGCAAACAAAAAAGTTAGGTAAAAAAGCAAAACACTAAAGTTCTTTATAAGGAACTTTTTTAGATTAATCACCCAAATAATTACTATGCATATTATATAAAGAAAAAATATATAGGAGGGTAGTATGAATCAAAATGTTATTATTCATGTGGTTGAACCGGGTGATACACTTTATAGTTTGGCAGAAAAGTATAACACGACAGTTGATACTATAATGGGGTCAAATCCATATTTAGAGCCTAATAGATTAGTAATTGGAGATCAAATCATAATATATAGTAGACAAAATGGAATCAATAATTGTATATCAGAAGAAAAATTAGAATTAATTGATAATGTTAGAGCATTACTAGATGATCACATGATTTTTGAAAGAAGTTTAATTGTAAGTGTTGCAGATAATTTAAGGGATATTAATGTAATAAATGAAAGAATGCTAAATAATGCTGTAGAGATAGGTAATCTTTTTAGGATTTATTATGGTAATGATATAGCTGATAGAATAACAACCTTATTTAGAAATCATTCTATAATTGGTGGTAGATTAATTGAAGCTTATAAAAGAGGAGATGCACAGGCTGCTGAAACACTTAATAGAGAATGGACACAAAATGCCTCTAATATAGCGGAAGCTCTATCTGGAGCAAATCCATATTATATTGAAGCTGAAGTTAGAAGATTAATGAATGAACATCTAGAACTTGTAAAACAACTAGTCTCTAATCGTTTTGCAGCGAATTATCAAAGAGAAGCAGATACATTTGATGCAGCAAGAGATCAAATAATTATGATGGCTGATTATTTTTCAAATGGTATCATAGAACAATATCCAAAAAGGTTTAATTAATTATACTTATAGTTATACAAATGCTATAATTATAGTAAATAAGGGATAAAGGAGATTGTTTTATGCCTAACAAAGTTTTTGCTATTTTCACTTGCTCTTTTAGATATATTTTAATGGTGTTGATAGCCTATTACATAAATTATCTTGGTATTCCAAGCTTATATACAATCAATCTACTTGTTATTCTTTTATTAAACTACTTAATTATTAAGTGGGGAGTTATTAAAGTATTAAATGAAAATGATAAAGTAACAAAAAAGATATATTTTCCCCATTTCTATTAATCACAACACTATTTAACATCATATTTTTTTATATTAATCAATTTGATACAATGATAATATTTACAATAGTGTTTGTTAATATAGTTCAGTTTATTATAATTAAACCTAAAGAAGAGAATGTTAAATCTGCAACGGATAAAAATATTAAAGAATATTTTAAAAATAATCAATAAATATAAGAATAGTTTTCTATTCTTATATTTGTATAAAGATTATTACTTGTCGTTTAAAGTGTAAATTTACAAGCAATTTTGTAAAAGTTATTGTATAATGAGTATAGAACCTGTGGGTTAGTATCACATATAATATAGTAAGTGGTGATTAAAATGAATATTAGAGATATATATTTAAATTATGTCCAATATGGAAATAAAGAAGGAAAAGATATTGTATTACTTCATGGATGGGGACAGAACATTGAGATGATGGATCCTATTGGTAGAAGATTACAAGATGATTTTAGAATAACAATAATTGATTTTCCAGGTTTTGGGAAGAGTAGTGAACCTAAAGAAGCTTATACCATATTTGATTATTATGAATTGTTAGATGAGTTTTTAAACAAACTAAATATTAAGAATCCAATTCTTATTGGGCATTCTTTTGGTGGTAGGGTTGCAATGATTTATGCAGGATTAAAGAAAACAACTAGATTAATCCTCTTTGGCGCGCCATTTAGAAGAAGTAATAAAAAGGCAGATATGAAGCTAAAACTTTTAAGATTAATGAAAAAGGTTCCTGTTATAAAACATTTAGAAGGTTTTGCAAAAAAGCGTATGGGATCAAGAGATTATCGTAATGCTACTCCTATAATGAGACAGACATTAGTAAATGTTGTTAATGATGATTTATCTGAATATTTACCTAAAATAAAAGCTTCAACTATTCTTATATGGGGATCTAATGATACTGAAGTACCAGTTGATGAAGCTAAAATAATCGAAAGTAATATTAGAGATTGTGGCTTGATTATATATGAGGGATGTACTCACTATGCATATTTAGAGAGAATAGATCAAACTGTAAACATATTAAATGAATTCCTAAAGGATGTGAAATAATGATTTATTTTATACTATGCCTATTAGCGTGGTTTCCGTACTTTTTTTTAAGGACAAAAAAAGCATTACATATGCTTCAACAGAATCTATACAATCGAAATTCAAGATATATTAAATGGATTGGAATGAATAGACTAAAAGTATTTACCTTAATAGATTTATTACCACTTGCTTTAGCGCTCATTTTTTACTTTTTAAAAAATCATGTAATTATTACGATACTCACAGTTATAGTTTATGGTATAGCTTTTATTAAGACATACGATAAAATGAAAAATGAACAAACTAAATTACCGTTAGTTTTTACAGATAGAATCAAAAGAATTATATTAACAACTTTTATATTATATTTAATACCTACGATAATTATTATTAGTTATTACGATATAACAGATTTAAATGATTATTTATATATTTATATATTACTTGCATACCTTCAATACTTCATTGTTTTACTTTCAGTAGTAATAAATATTCCAGTAGAAAAGTTAGTATATTATTACTATTTTAATAAAGCTAAAAGAAAACTTAATAATATGCCGCATTTAAAAGTAATAGGCATTACTGGAAGTTATGGCAAAACAAGTAGTAAGAATATATTAAATGATATTTTAAGTATTAAATATAATACACTACCAACACCAAAAAATTATAATACTCCATATGGTTTAATGATTACAGCTAATAACTATCTAGATAAATTTACTGAGATTTTAATAGCTGAAATGGGTGCTTATAAAAAGGGTGAAATAAAAGAGTTATGTGATTTTGTGCATCCTAAATATGGTATTTTAACTAAGATAGGAAAGGCTCATTTAGAATCATTTGGTAGTGAAGAAATTATTCAAAAGACTAAGTTTGAGTTAATTGAAAGCTTACCATCTGATGGTATTGGTATATTAAATGGCGATGATCCTCTTCAAATTAATTATAAATTACAAAATAATTGTAAGATTAAATGGATAGGTATTGATAACAAAGATGTTGATGTAAGAGCATTAAATATAAAATCATCTAATGAGGGGACAACTTTTGATGTAATGTTTAAGAGTGATAAGAAAAAGTATCCGTTTGAAACCAAATTACTTGGATACGCTAATGTGTATAATATTCTAGGAGCCCTAGCTTTAGGTTATGAATTAGGTATTACTATAAAAGAATTACAAAGAGCTGTAAAAAGAGTAAAGCCAGTAGAACATAGACTTGAATTAAAGAAATATTTAGATATGTTTATAATAGATGATGCTTATAATTCGAACCCAGTAGGATCTCAGATGGCAATAGATGTATTAGGCACAATGCCTGGTAAAAAGATAGTTGTAACACCAGGTATGACAGAACTAGGTGATATACAATATGATGAAAACAAGAAGTTTGGTGTATCAATTTCTAAAGTATGTGATGAAGTAATCTTAGTTGGTAAAAAGCAAACTAAACCAATACAAGATGGATTAAAAGAAGCTAAGTATAGTTCTAAAAAGATCCATATTGTAAATGATGTAAAAGAAGCCCTTGCACTATTACCAAAGTTAAAAGATAAAGACACATATATATTACTTGAAAATGATTTGCCTGATATGTTTAATGAATAGGAGTTGAGTTTATGAAATTAAGAATAGGTGTTATTTTTGGAGGACAAAGTGTTGAACATGAGGTAAGTATTATCTCGGCAGTTCAAGCTATGCAAGAGATAGATAGTGATAAATATGATGTTGTTCCTATCTATATAACAAAAGAAAAAGAGTGGTATACAGGTAACTTACTTAAAGATATATCTAATTATCAAGACTTAGACAATTTAAAAAGATATGCTAAGAATGTTGTTCTATATAATAGAAAAGGACGTTTTGTATTACAAAGTAAAAAAGGCATTAAAAGAATAGTAGATGAAATAGATGTAGCATTTCCAATCGTTCATGGTCTTAATGTAGAAGATGGAACTTTAGCAGGCTATTTAGATTTAATAGGCATCCCATATGTTGGAAGTGATGTTTATGCATCAGTTGTAGGTCAAGATAAAGTATTTATGAAACAAATATTTGAAGCAGAGAAGCTACCTATAACTAAATATGAATGGTTCTTTGATAATGAATATATAGAAGATTCAAAGAAAATTTTAGATAAAATTAAGAAACTTGAATTTCCAGTTATCGTAAAACCAGCTAAATTAGGAAGTAGTATTGGTATAGCGAAGGTTAACAAAGTAGAAGATATTGAAATAGCTATTGAAGAAGCTATGAAGTATGATAATAAAATAGTAGTGGAAGAAGTAGTTCAAGACTTAATTGAAGTAAATTGTGCAGTTCTAGGTAATTATGAATATCAACAAACAAGTGAAATAGAAGAAGTAATTAGTGTTGATGAATTCTTAACATATAAAGATAAGTACTTAGGTAATACTAAAGGTGGTAAATCAAAAGGCATGGTATCAACAAGTAGAAGGATACCTGCAAATATAGATGATGCTCTGAGAAAAGAAGTAAGAAAATTAGCAAGAAATACATTTAGAGTATTAAATTCAACTGGAGTATGCAGAATAGATTTCTTAGTTGATAGTAAAAAGAATAAAGTATATATAAATGAAATAAACACTATTCCAGGATCATTATCATTCTATCTATTTGAACCAATTGGTAAAGATTACACATCGTTATTAGATGAATTAATAACCCTTGGAATAAAGGAATATAAAAGGAAAAATAAAATGACCCATTCTTTTGACTCTAATATATTAGAAAATTATGGTGGTTCAAAAGGATCGAATGGTAAACTAAAATTTAGACAACTAAAATAAGTTGTCTTTTCTT
>DUVE01000057.1 GCA_012841205.1 Mollicutes bacterium | reverse complement strand
TTTTTCAAATTCTATTTCAACACCAAAAGTAACACTATTATTTAGATTTAGTGTATTCCTGTATTCGATATATTGCTTATCAATATTAGCTATGAATTCTTCTAAATCAAAATTTAAGTTGTTTTTTTTAAATAGTTTTTTCATTATATCAAACCCCATTTGTAATATAATTTAAATCGGGCTTATTTTAACATACGAAGGCTAATTTTACAATAAAAAAAGACTTCTAGTCTTTTCTTATATATATATTAATTATCTTATCACTATACTTTCTAGTTTTTATGAGTTTTAAATAATTATAGCTTTCAATCAATTCACCATTATTCATCTCACATATTACTTGTCCATTTTGATTAAGCATATCATTTTGAATAATAAAAGTTAATATATCACCTATTATATGTTCGTTATATGGAGGATCTAAAAAGATTAAATCAAACTTAATGGATTCCTTATTTAATTTAATGAGAGCTTTCCTATAATCACTTAAAATTACTTTAGAGAAAGATTCGATATTAAAGTTTTTAATATTATCCCTCAATATATTTATAACCCTCTTATTATGATCTATAAAATAGACAAATTTAGCACCATTACTTATTGCCTCTATTCCAAGGGAACCTGATCCAGCAAATAAATCTAGGCACACAGAATCCTTTACACTATCTTGAATCATTGCAAATAAAGATTCTTTTACATTATCCATTGTAGGTCTCGTACCAGGTATATTATATCCTTTTATGTTACGACCTTTTAAAAAACCACTTATAACTCTCATATTATCACACACCATTATTACAAACATTACTTTTATTATTTAATAATTTAAGTATTTTAGTATTGAAAAGTAAGATAGATAGGTTTAATTCATTAAATAACTTTCGATATTCATATATAAGGGGATGATTATATAATTCTTCTTTAGCTAGACTTAATTGTTTTGTTATGATTAAATCATTTTCATATTTTTTCTTATGTTTATTAAAATTACTTATTAACATTTGGACTTCATCATTTTTATCTATTTCTTTTTTCAATTTCTTAAGGGATTTTATAATATCACTTTGATCTATCAAGTCAATGGTATCATCTGTTTTTATTAATACATCTAGCATTATATCACCTACCTTAGAATATTTAAAAATGTTTTAACTAACTCTAATTTCTCAGCAAAATTGGTGATTTTATCAGTTGGTCTTTGTTTGTATCGTTCCTTCATTTCGCTTACAAATTCTTCGAATTTTTCCGGATTCCTGTTTAATTCTTTATACCAGTATGAATTTTCTCTTATATACCTTTGATAATCACTATTACTTCTTAATTTAAATTGAACATCTAAATTCATTAATCTTCAAACCTTCGGTAAATAGGTCTTGGAACGTATCTATCATTAACTTCTGGTTTGGCACTATCCCCTTTATTAGTAATATCTTGAATCAATCCAATAGCTTTTTGAATGCCTGCTATATTGTTTTGAATGGTAGACATATCTATTTTTTTAAACAACTTAACCATATCATTCAAACCAAATGGATCAGCCTTGAGTTCATCTTTAGATGCTTCCTCAATTCCTTTATAAGCATTCCAAACATCATGGTTAGGACCATACAAATCCCACATCTCATAAAATTTTTGCCATGTCATGCTACCATTTTTAACATATGATATTAAACCTGGTCTAGTTCTCACAAAAACCTTAAAATCATCTATTTTTCCCACGCTAATCACCCATTACATTTTATGCGAGTGATATATATATTTTACTATAAATTGTCGTTTACATTAGATAATAGACTGTCCACTTGCTTTAAATTATCATCTACATCTAATAAGGATAATTGTTTGTAGGCATCATTACTTTTAGAGTCTTCTTCCACTTCTTTTTGATCATCTTTTAAATCATTTTTTCCTTGTAATAGAGCAATTTCAAAAGCATCTTTAATTTTAGTTTTACTAATACTTGAACCAGTACTGTAACGATCCATTATAGTGAATTCACTCACCTTAAATGTAATAATATCTTTTGAAGTTTTTATCCCAATATTACTTTTGCTACTTATAGCAAAGGTTTTTAAAACTTTATGAGGATTAGTTTTTACTTCTCTTACGATAAGTACGCCACGGCGAGCTCTTGTAGTTGGTTCTAAATCATTTATCCTTATTCTTTTTCCGGTTCCTTTATCAGTAATAACTACCAGATAATCCACTTCTTCAAAGACATTACCACTAACAACATAGTCATTATCTTTTAGTGAAATTGATTTAACACCACTACCTTTAGTTCCTATTACTGGCACTTCATCACTCTTATACCATAACCCATAACCTTCACTTGTTGCTATTATTATGTTTGAATCATTTCCATAAGAGATACTCGCAACTTTATCTTTATCTTTTAATTTAATAGACATCATTGGCTTAGAATATCTTGTTACTTTATAATCAGATATTTTTGTTCTTTTTATCATTCCAAGTTTAGTAAATATAGTAATATATTCTTCTTTTTCAAAATCATATACAGGTACACTTCCTATTATGTTTTCATCTGATTTAATACTAATAATATTACTGATATGTTTCCCCATTTCCTTCCACTTACTATCTGGAATTTCATATACTGGAACATATAAATAGTTACCTAAATCAGTAAATAAAAGCACTGTATCAAGGGTACTCATTTCATAGATGCCAACAATGTAGTCACCTTCTTTAAGAAGTGTATTTTCTTCACTAGCGCTATAAGATCTTTTTGATACTCTTTTTACATAACCTTCTTTTGTAACAACAACAATTACTTCTTCTTTAGGAATTAAATCAACTGTATCAATTTTAATCTCAGTTATTTTTTCTTTTACAGAAGTAATTCTAGGCTTTCCATATTCCTCCTTAATTTTGGTAAGTTCATCTTTTATAACCTTCATTAAAGAAGCCTTATCTTCTAAAATTTTAGTAAGACCTTTAATAATAATATTTAAGTTTTTATACTCTTCTTCTAAAGCTGTAACATCTGTATTAGATAAACGATAAAGTTGTAATGTTACAATTGCTTCTGCTTGAGCTTCAGTAAAACCAAATTCTCTTACTAGGTTGTTTTCTGCATCACTTTTATTTTTACTAGCTCTAATGGTTTTTATAACCTCATCTAAAATAGATAAAGCTTTTATAAACCCTTCTACAATATGTAGTCTTGTTTTAGCATGTTCTAAATCGAATATGGTTCTTCTAGTTACAACTTCAACTTGATGAGAAATATAAGCCTTAAGCATCTCTCTAATACCTAATAATCTAGGTCTTCTATTTACAATGGATACCATATTAAAGTTATATGATGTTTGTAATTCGGTATTTTTAAGTAAGTAATTTAAGATTAAAGTAGAATCAGCTTCTTTTTTCAGATCAATAGCAATTCTTAGACCATCTTTATCACTTTCATCTCTTACTTCTGCAATACCATCTATTTTTTTATCAATTCTAATATCATCTATTTTTTTAACTAGCAATGATTTATTTACTTCATAAGGTATTTCTGTGATAATAATTTGTTTTTTTCCCTTAGTTGTCTCAATTGCAACTTTAGATTTGACAATTATCTTACCTCTACCTTTTTCATAAGCGTCTTTAATACCATTAATTCCCTCGATGATTCCTCCGGTTGGAAAATCAGGTCCTTTTACAAGTTGCATTATTTCATCAAGTGAGGCGTTCTCATCATCAATTAATTTTATTGTTGCATCTATTACCTCACCAAGATTATGAGGTGGTATGTTAGTTGCATAACCAGCACTTATACCTGTTGCGCCATTTACTAAAAGATTTGGAAATCTAGCAGGTAAAACTGTTGGCTCTAAAAACTTATCATCATAGTTTGGAGCCCACTTGACTGTATCTTTATCTATATCTCTTAGTAATTCATTACTTATCTTAGCAAGTCTTGCTTCTGTATAACGAGATGCAGCTGCAGAATCACCATCAATTGAACCATTATTACCTCTCATATCGAGTAATATATGATTGTTTTTCCATGATTGACTCATTCTAACCATTGCATCATATATAGATGTATCACCATGAGGATGGTATTTACCCATTGTCTCACCGACAGAACGAGCACTTTTAACATAAGGCTTATCGTTAGTTAATCTCATTTTATACATAGCATATAATATTCTTCTTTGAACTGGTTTAAGCCCATCTCGAACATCTGGGATAGCTCTATCTTGAATAATATATTTAGAGTATTTACCAAAACGATCACTCATTATGTCTTCAAGTGAATAATCGTATATTTTTTGAACTATATCTTTCATTTGTTAACACTTCCCATTTTATATTGCATAATCATCTTCCATTGAAAACTCAACGTTTTCATCGATCCATTCTTTTCTTGGCTCTACTTTATCACCCATTAAAATGCTCACACGACGTTCTGCTAAAGATGCATCAGTTATGCTTACTTTAACAAGTGATCTAGTCTCTGGATTCATAGTCGTTTCCCAAAGTTCATGAGCATTCATTTCACCAAGACCTTTATGACGACTTATTATATAGCCTTGTTTTCCTTCTATTTCTTTTATCAACTCTTCTTTATCCCATAAGTATTTTTCCCCGCCTCTATTAAATTCAACTTTATATAAAGGAGGCATAGCTATATATAATTTACCAGCTTCAATAAGTGGTTTCATATAACGATAAAAGAAAGTAAGTAACAATACTTGGATATGTGCTCCATCATCATCAGCATCGGTCATGATAATTACCTTATCATAATTACAATCTTCTATTTGAAAGTCAGATCCAACACCAGCACCAATAGTATATACCATTGTATTTATTTCTTCATTTTTAAATATATCTTCCATTTTTGCTTTTTCTGTATTAATTACTTTCCCACGCAAAGGTAGAATAGCTTGGAATTTACGGTCCCTTCCCTGTTTAGCAGAGCCCCCTGCTGAATCACCTTCAACTAAGAACAATTCGTTCTTCTTCGGATTTCTAGTTTGAGCTGGAGTTAATTTATCACTAATGTTTCTCTCTTTCTTAGTACCTTTATTTTTTCTTGCTTCTTCCCTTGCTTTTCTTGCTGCTTCTCTTGCTTCTTTACCTTTAAGTGATTTGGCAATTAGTGAAGATGCTATTTCCTTATTTTCTTCTAAATAAAACTGTAACTTCTCAGCAACAATACTTTCAACTACCGATCTTGCTATTGGAGTACCTAATTTAGCTTTCGTTTGACCTTCAAATTGTAATAACGATTCTGGTATCTTAAGTGATATTATAGCAGTTAGACCTTCTCTAACATCACCACCATCAAAAGACTTATCCTTACCTTTAAAATAATTGTTTGCCTTTGCATAATCATTGAAAACACGAGTTAAGGCAGTCTTAAAACCAACTTCATGGGTTCCACCATCAGTTGTTTTTACATTGTTAACAAATGATATTATATTTTCAGAATAATTATAAGTGTATTGAAGTGCTACTTCTACTTCAATTTTGTCCTTTGAAGAAGAAAAATGAACTACTTTATGAAGAGTATCCTTATCTTCATTAAGATAATTAACAAAAGCTTCTAAGCCATTCTCATAATGAAATTTTTCACCCTTCTTATCTTCTACATCAATTACTTCAACAGTTAATCCTTTAAGTAAAAAGGCACATTCTTGCATACGCTCACAAATAGATGTATAGCTAAAGTTAAGGTTTCCAAATATTTCTTCATCTGGCATAAAATGAACGGTTGTTCCAGACTTAGTAGTAGAACCTATTTTCTTTAAAGGCACTTCAACATGTCCACCATTTGAAAACCTAATATAGTATTCCTCACCATCTCTTTTACTAGTAACTTCCATCCATGAACTAAGTGCATTAACAACTGATGCTCCAACACCATGAAGCCCACCTGACACTTTATAGCCGCTTTCAGTAAATTTACCACCTGCATGTAACATGGTATATATTACCTCTGGTGTTGAGCGCCCACTTTCATGAACTCCAGTTGGAATACCACGCCCCTCATCAGTTACACTAACAGATCCATCTTCGTGTATAATTATTTTAATATAATTTCCATAACCATTTATTACTTCATCGATACTGTTATCTACTATTTCCCAAACAAGGTGATGAAGTCCTCTTTTATCAGTAGAACCGATATACATACCAGGCCTTTTTCTTACCGCTTCAAGCCCTTCTAGAATTTTTATCGATGATTCATCATATTGTTGTTTCGCCATGGACTCACTCCTTACCTCTTACATATTTCATTATAGCATGTAAAATAAGGAAAGAACAAGAAACTTTATTGTTTAAAAAAGAATATTGTCTAGATTAATCAAACATATGTCACACAATTGAATATAAAAAAACTCACATATATGTGAGTTAATCAATAATAACATTATGATAAATCTGATGAACGTCTTCAATATCTTCCAATAATGTTAACAATTTTTTTAATTGTTCTAATTCTTCTTCTGTAAGTGTTATTCTTTCATGAGGTATCATAGTTATTTCATCTAGTTCGAATACAACATCTTCTTTAGCTTTAATAATAGCATTTTTTATTTTGAATAGATCTGTTGGATTTCCGTAAAGAATGATGAGATCTTCTTCTACTTCTATATCAGAAACATCTACTTCTTCATTTATTAGAGCTTCAAGCGTTTGTTCTTCAGTTAAACCCTTAAAACTTATGACACATAGATTATCATACATATGCGAGACGCTACCTAACACACCTAATTTAGCTTTAGCTTTGGAGAAAGCTCCTCTTACCATTCCGATTGTACGATTTACATTATCAGTTAAACAATCAACAATGATAGTTGATGAAGAAGGCCCAAAGCCTTCGTATCTAACACTTAAATAATTTTCATCAACACCAGAATTAACCTTATCAATTGCTCTTTTTATAATATCTGAAGGAACTTGATCCTTTTTAGCTTTTTCAATTAATCTTTTTAGTGTAGGATTAGCTTCTGGATCAGTTGATTTTTTAGCAGCTCCATATATTTCTTTAGAATACATTGTGTAAAGTTTTGCTTTAGCTGCGCCAGTTTTTTCAATTGATGCTCTTCTTACTTCATATGCTCTTCCCATAATTAATTATCATCCTCTTCTTCATTTTCTTCTTCTAATTTTATTAATACTTCCCTTGGTTTAGAACCACTAGAGGGTCCTACAATGCCACGACTTTCCATAATATCAATAATACGAGCCGCTCTATTATATCCAAAACGATATTTTCTTTGGATTAATGATGCACTTATTTTACCATTTCTGATAGCAAATTCGAGAATATCATCATAAAGTGGATCATCTTCTCCAACATCGCGCCCTTCATTTGAAGGTTCTTTCTCATCAAGTTTAACTAAACGTTCATCATACTTAGCTTTTTGCTGTTTTATAGTATAATTTACTACCTTCTTCACTTCATCATCAGATATAAAACAACCTTGAAGACGAAGTGGAGTGTTCTCACCCATTGGTAAAAATAACATGTCACCTTTACCCAATAATTTTTCAGCGCCACTAGCGTCTAAAATAGTTCTAGAGTCAACATTACTACTAACGGCAAAGGATATACGAGATGGAATATTAGCTTTTATTATACCTGTTATAACATCCGTTGATGGCCTTTGTGTTGCTACTATCAAATGGATCCCAGCAGCTCTTGCCATTTGGGTAATCCTCATAATAGAATCTTCAACTTCTTTAGCAGCCACTAACATAAGGTCAGCTAATTCATCAATAATCACTACTATATAAGGTAACTTTTTAGTTTTTAAATCTTCAGGGGCACCTTTGTTTTGATCCTCAACATATTTATTATAACTTTCGATGTTTTTAGTTTCTGTTTGACTGAATAAATCATATCTTGATTCCATTTCTGAAACAATCCTCATAAGGACAACAGATGCTTTTTTTGGATCAGTTACAACAGGCGCTAAAAGATGGGGAACACCATTATAAATGCTTAATTCAACCTTTTTAGGGTCTACTAAAACTAATTTTACCTCTTCTGGTGTTGTACGCATCAAAATAGATATAATAATTGTATTTATACACACTGATTTACCAGAACCAGTTGAGCCAGCTACTAATAAATGTGGTGTCTTGTTAATTTCTGCATATATGTTTTTTCCCATAATGTCTTTACCAAGCCCTACAGCTAACTTACTTTTTTCATATATATTAGGCATGTTTGA
This sequence comes from Mollicutes bacterium, assembly GCA_012841205.1. Classification (GTDB taxonomy): domain Bacteria; phylum Bacillota_I; class Bacilli_A; order RF39; family UBA660; genus UBA5348. Next base: position 1,478 of record DUVE01000057.1, on the reverse strand, counting down.
TAATACATCCCTTAGAGAAACAACTGTATTTACCCTATTAGGAAGTTCAATACCTATCGTACTTTTGCCAGGAATGGGAGCTTGAATACGAACGTTTTTAGCTGCCAAAGCCAAGGCTATTTCACGATTAATACCTAATACACGACTCACTTTAGTTCCTGCTTTAAGTTCTATTTCATATTGTGTAACAGTAGGTCCAACATGAACCTCAACAACTTTTCCATTAATATCAAAGTCATTAAATACTTTTTCTAGTGTTTCGATATTAGCTTGAACCGTTCCTTGGTTGGTATTCATTTGTTTTTTTGGAACATCAAGCAATAACAAGGGTGGTAATTTATAATTTTGATTTGACGGTTCATCAACTGGTATAATTGTTTCTTCAACATCTTCTTCTACAACTGGTGTATCATGTACATGTGTGAGTTCATTAATATTAGAAATTATTACCTTTTGGGTTTCTTTTGTTTCAGCAGTTTCCTTTTCTGCTTTTTCTTTTTTATCCTTCTTAAAGTAATATATTGCTTTCTTTATCCATTTTATTACTTGTTTTAGCATATCTGATAGTGAAACATTAAGAAGCATGACAGCTCCAAAAAGGCCTAGTGCAAAAACAACAACGTAAGAACCTTCAGCAAAAAGTCGATTGCTAAGAAGGCTAAATGCTGCACCAATTATACCACCACCAGCATCAATATTAGCGTGATCAACTCTAAAAGCTAATACTAAATTATTAATGGTTTTTTCAAACACGTCAAGAACTGCCTCGTTATTTTCAACATATTCAGTATGAGACCAAATAAGTATTGCTAAAAACAAGACATATAACCCTACCATTCTAGACGTGAAAAAGTTGGGAGTTTTTCGGTCGATTATCATACGAATAGCTATATAACCTAGCCATAATAATATAACTTGATAATACGAACCTACCAAAAATAAGGCAAAACTACTTATTATGTTTCCAACAGGTCCAAATTCACAAATACCTATAATTGCTATTAATACAAGCAACAAACCTAATAATTCGGTATGATGGGACGTTTTTTTCTTCTTGTCATCTTTTTCTTCTTTTTTCTTTGCCATATCCTACACCTCACATTTTAATTATACCACAGAGCATTGATTTGCTTAAAAAGATTACTTATTTACAAATCAATAAGTAGTATTTAATTTTTCTTCCTTTATTATATAAATACTTTCTTAATTTTAGCGAAAAGGCTTGCCATAATAGCATCTTTATAATTAATTTTTTTATTTAAAATCAAACTCAAATTCCTGGATTCGCACCAGGCAATTTATCTCTAAAGTATGTTATATCTTCAATATTAAATTTTGCCTGTTTTTCCTCTTTTTTATATTTTTGTTTTCTTATTATAATTTTATCATATTTTTTGTTGTTTTGCTCTACATCTTTACAAATATTAAAAAAACATACACAAATCGTATGTATGTTTTTACTTAACCTTAGTGTGGTG
>DUVE01000056.1 GCA_012841205.1 Mollicutes bacterium | reverse complement strand
AATCAATTACCTAGTATTGGACCTGGTCAAATACTAAAAGACTTGATAGAAAGTGATGATATCCCAGTAGTAAGACTAGATGCCCTGTATCGACAAAAAGAGGATTCTTATATAACCACTTTAGCCCATTCTATTAAAGATGGTGTTATATTACCTGATTTAGTAAGTAAAAAAGATGACTATAATTTTATTGAGTGTAGAAAAGATGAAATTAAAAATATGATTTTAAAGTTATGTGAGATGGCTTTAGAAAAAAAATATTCATATAAGGAAATACAAATACTTATTCCTATGTATAAAGGGATTAATGGAATAGATGCAATGAATAATATGTTACAGGATGTTTTTAATCCACTTAATAATGAAACCAACACTTTTACACATAATAATATTACTTATCGTGTTGGTGATAAAGTATTACAAATTAAGAATAATAATGATTTAAATATATCAAATGGTGATATCGGTATAATAGAAGATATTATATATAAAAAGGGAGATTATACTATTTATATTGATTTTAATAACGAGATATATGAATATACTGCAAAAGACTTTGATGATATAAGATTAGGGTATGCCATAAGTATCCATAAATCTCAAGGTAGTGAATTTGATATAATTATTTTACCAATGGATCTAGCTTATAATCGTATGCTATATCGTAAACTTATCTATACTGGCGTTACAAGAGCTAAGAAATCACTTATGATTGTAGGTGTTAAAGAAGCCCTTAATAAAGCAATTATCAATGAGCGAGAAGAGATAAGACAAACAAGTTTAAAAGAACATTTGAATAAAACAAAAGACATTAATTCTTTATAAGAAATAATGCCTTTTTATAAAACATACTCGATGTCGCTATTTTAAAATGTTAAACTTCAAATCAAATTAGCAAAATATTGTAGCAAAAAATATAGAAGCACTTCCTTAATGCTTCTATTATTTTGTTTTTACATTTCCTTTTTCATTTAAAAGAGTTGAAATGTAATCCGGATAATCAGTTATATATGCAACATCATCCCAATAGATGCCTATATTATTTATAATTTTATTTAAATTATGTTCATTGTTAATTGTCCATACTGCTACACTTTTATCATTTTTTATTAATTTTTCAATTGTTTCATAATCAAGTAGGGAAGCTTTAATAGCAAACATATTAATTTCGGAATCTAGATGTTTTAATTGATTAGTGTTAGATATTACTAATTGGTATTTTAGATTAGGATTAATATTTTTCATAGTTTTTAAACTGTCATAATCTGTACTTTGTATAATAATATTAGTACAATCTATTTTTGATAATTGATTAAATAATTCATCAATCATTGCATTGTTGTTAGAGTGAAATTTAACATCAATTATCATTTGTTTGTTAAAATTATAATTTGATAACAATTCATCTAAAGTTATTATAGTTGTCCATTTTCTAAATAAGTTTAATGATCTTTTTTTAACAACATCATTCATTTTATCCTTTTTAGATAAGAATAATATATTTTTAATTATATAATTTGTATCCACTTTAAATCTTTTATTTTTTAATTCGTTTAATGTATACTCTGAAACAGGTTTGTTTAAATTAAAATTATATCCATATTGATTAGTATGTAATATGACTATTCTTTTATCTTTAGTCATAGATATATCTATTTCAATACCATCTATAGATTTATAATCATTACAAATGTTAATTGCCTCCCATGAATTTTCGATTACAAGAGAAGAAAATCCTCTATGAGCTATAATGTTAAATCCATCATTTTCTATTTCTTTACTAGATTTAATCTTGTTATAAAAGCTATCATTATAAATTTTGTAATTACTTATAATTCTTGATTTAGGATATAAGAGTGTTATTATTGAACCATAAATAATTAGTTTTTTTATTTTT
>DUVE01000008.1 GCA_012841205.1 Mollicutes bacterium | reverse complement strand
TGTCATATAGCGTCTAAAATCTATTTTGATCGTAAGAATTATTTTTATCCTGATCTAGCAAAAGGGTATCAAATAACTCAAAATGATACTCCAATTGGTTATGATGGATATGTTGAAATAGAAGTAGATGGAGTTCTTAAAAAAATAGAGATTGAAAGACTTCATATTGAAGAAGATACTAGTAAAAGTATTCATGAGGGAGATTCAACGTTACTTGATTTTAATAGAGCTGGAGTTCCATTAATTGAAATTGTTACTAAGCCTGTTATCGCAAGTGCGCAGGAAGCAGTTTTGTATCTTGAAAAATTACGTGAATTACTTCTATATGCAGGTGTGAGCGATGTAAAAATAGAAGAAGGTAGTATGAGATGTGATGCCAACGTATCACTTAGATCTGAGGAAAGCGATACATTAGGAGTTAAAACAGAAATAAAAAACATAGGTTCTATTTCAAGCGTTAAAGCAGCTATTGATTATGAAATAGATCATCAAACCAAAATGTTAGATAATAACGAAGTGATTAAAGAACAAACAAAAAGGTATGATGAGAGAAGGGCAGAAACTATTCTAATGAGAACCAAGGAAACTAATGCAGATTATCGTTATTTTCCAGAAGCTGATATCCCATATATATTTATTGATGAAACATGGATAAATAATATTAAAGAAAATATGCCTATCATGCCAGATGAAATTCGTGATAAATATCAGGCCTTAGGTATAAATGATATATCTATAAATGCCTTGATAGCTCATAAGGATATAACTCTTTTCCTAGAGAGGGTAATGAATAATAGTGTAAATCCTACAATTAGTGTTAATCTTTTGACTGGCGATGTACTTATGTTTTTAAATAAGCATAATATTACAATAGATAAAACAAAACTTGATGTAGATAATTTCAGCAATCTAGTCAAACTTATTGATACTGGTGAGATAACATCCAAGATGGGAAGAGAATTACTAAGCAAATTAATCGACAAGGGCGGAGATGTTAAAACGTTACTTAATGATTCTGGTATGAGACAAATAAGTGATGAGGAAGAAATTAGAAAAATAGTAGAAGAAGTTATAACATCTAATCCTGAGGTTGTTAATGATTATAAAAATGGTAATGAAAGATCTTTTAAATATTTAATTGGTCAAGGTATGAAAATAAGTAAAGGGCAAGCCAATCCAAAAATTTTGAATGACTATTTGTTAAAAGAACTTAATAGATGATAAAGAAGTGAGGAGTTTATATGAAGATTGGAATAATTGTTTATTCTCAAACAGGAAATACTTTTTCAGTGGCATCTAAACTTTATGAGGAACTTAAAAAGACAAGCAATAAAGTATCGCTTATGAGGGTAGAAGCTACTAGGGATTTAAAGCAAAATGTATTAGAACTTACAAAGGAACCCAAAATAAATCAATATGATGTTATAATTTTTGCGTCTTTTGTAGAAGCTTTTACATTGTGTCCTGTGATGAAAAATTATTTAGAAAATATTGAAACAATGAAAGGTAAAAAGGTGTTTTCTTTTGTTACACAGTTTTTACCATATAAATGGTTAGGTGGAACTCATGCCGTTAACCAGATGAAAAATATTTGTGAACAAAAAGATGCCACTATTATTGAAAGTGGTGTAATAAACTGGAAAAATAAACGTCGTGAAGATAGAATTAATGATCTAATTGATATGATAGTAAGTAAAATAGAAGGAACAAAGTAGTATGAAAAAAACACTAAAATAATTCTAAGTGTCTTTATAGTAGCGCTTGTCCTAATTTTCATTACTGTAAAATCTATTATATCTAAAATTGAAAGTAATCTTAAGGGGTTGCTTAATGTAGAAATAAAGGAAATAAATCTTACTCAAATTGAAGACGGAAAATATATTGGTAGGTATGAAGTGTTTCCGGTAGCAGTAGAAGTGGAAGTTGCTATCTTAGATCATAAAATAAGTAAGATAAAAATTATTGAACATGAAAACGGACAAGGTGGTTCTGCAGAAGTTATTATAGATAAAGTTATTGAAAAGCAATCATTAGAGGTGGACGTTATTGCTGGTGCAACCTATAGTAGTAAAGTTATATTGAAAGCTATCGAAGATGCACTAGATAGATAATGTGCACTAAAATAATTATGTAAATTGTGTAAAAAAAAGATTTATAGTATAATTGACCTGGGAGAGTTGAATATGAAATTATTAAAAAAGTATAAATGGTTTATTTTAGGTTTTTTTATTCTTTTTGTTATCATAGCTGGATGGATATTTAAAGATTTTCTTCTAAATACCGATGGGGCTTTATATGGTCACAGATTAGAAGGTATAGAAGATGCCCCAATAGGAGAGGAAACTAAGAAATCAATTAAAGACTTTCTTTTAGAAACAGAAGGAGTTAAAAGTGTAAATACAAACTTACATGGTAGAATATTTAATGTTATTGTTAAAGTTGAAGAGGCGATGACAGTTGATAAAATAAAGGAAGTTACTAATAGTTCTTTAGAAAAATTTACTAAAGAACAAAAAGAATTTTATGATATTTCATTTTTTATAGATTATGAAAAAGAGACAGAGGCAACAGCATTTCCTATTATAGGATATAAGAATAAAAACAATGATCAAATTGTTTGGTAGTAGGTGAGAAAATGAAAAACAAAAGAGGAAGCAGATGGCTTTTAGTAGTTATATCGATATTGATTATTGCTACTAGTATTATTCTATATAATGTTTTTAATCCAATAGTTACAAAAGAAGGTATTAAACTTAATATTTTTGAACAAAAGTGGATAGAAAACCATAAGAACGAGGTTATAAGTATATCAATCCCAAATGATATTCCTATTTTTAGTAATGAAGGAAGTGGAATTGTCTTTTCTTTCTTAACTTTTTTCGAAGAAGGAACTGAGTTAGAATTAAATAAGATACCATACACTGCGTCAAATGATACCGTTGAAAATGGTAATAGGATGCGTGTTTTAAGAAATGATGAAAAAAGAGGGGACAACGACCTGTTGTTCTATCAAGACAACTATGTCTTAGTTAGTAAAACACAAGAGGTAAAGAAACCATTAGATGAACTTAATGCTAAACTTGGTGTGCTTGATGAAGATTTTAATGATGTTTCTTCTTATTTAGTTGGTAATAAATTAACATTCACAAGAGTTAATGATATTGATGAACTTATACTTATGTTAGATGAAGGTGAAGTTGATTATATAGTAATACCAAAATATCTGTATTTAGATTTATTAATTGAAAATGATTTTCATATTGTAAATTCTTTAAACAATTTATCCTTAAAATATGTACTTACACTTGCGGATAATGATGATAATTTAAATCAAATAATTAAAAAATACTATAATGAATGGAAAAAGAATTATCTAGCAAAAGGATATTATAATGAATTATTAAACCTATATACATCTATTAAAAAAATTGACGATAAGAATAAAACTGATTTTAAAAGTAAAAGATATATATATGGTTATGTTGAAACATCTCCTTATGAAGTAGTTAGAGATGGTGAATTAGAAGGAATAAGCGGTGAGTTTATTAATTCGTTTAAAGAATTTTCAGAGATTGAGTTTAATTTTAAGAGTTATAAAAATATAACTGACCTTAACAAAGCTTTTCAACAAGGAAAGGTTGATATAGCTTTAAATTATCATGATTTAAATGAAACTAATGGATATAAAACACATGATATTTTATATAGTGATTATGTAATATTAAGTAATAAGCACAATTATATTGTTGATACTATCAAATCACTTGAAGGAAAGACCATATATACATCAAAAGGGTCTAAACTTGCAAATTATATCAACAAGAACGGTAGTTTTGATGTAAAAGTAGTTAATAATATAGTTAATTTGAGTAACAAAGACCTGGTTTTAATTGATAATAAAATCTATGAGTATTATAAAAACGATTATTTTAAAAACTATTATGTTGTGTATCAAAATAGGATGAATAACAATTATAGTTATATAATAAACAAAAGTGATATAAATAGTGTTTTCTATAATGTCTTTAATTATTATGTTTCAACATTAAATCATAAACAATTTGAAAATAGTGGTATGAATAAGATGATGATGCCAACTATTCACGTAGACTTAACCTTATTATGGTTATATGTTATTTTATTACCTTTATTTATTGGCATATTAATTCTTATCATGAGAAGACGTAAGAAAATAGTAAAGGTAAGAAACGATGTAAGATTAAAATATATTGATCCACTGACATCTCTTAAGAATAGATATTATTTAAATAATAATATTGCTAAATGGGAAGAAAATAAAATATATCCTCAAGCAATAATTGTAATAAATATTAATAATCTAAAGGATATTAATGATGCATATGGTTATGAAGGTGGAGACCAACTTATAAAGACAGCTGCTAATATTCTTATTAATAATCAAATAGAGAAAACTGATATTATGAGAACTGATGGAAATGAATTTGTAATATATATGGTTGGTTATAATGAAAGTTCCGTCATAGCTTATGTTAGAAAATTATATCGTTTACTTAAGGATTTACCATATGATTATGGTGCATCTCTTGGTTATAGCATGATTGAGGATGATATTAAAACAATTGAAGATGCTATAAATGAAGCAATATTAGAAATGATAACAAGTCGTGAGATGAAAAATAACAATGATATTTAGGAGTACTTATGTTAGACAATATAAAAAAGTTGTATACAAAAATAAAGAAGATTAATAAGCAACCAATTATGAGCATTTTACCTGGTCAACTTGCTTTCTTTTTTACATTGTCTCTTCCTCCTCTTTTTTCTTTAGTAGGTATAATAGGGAATATTTTATCTGTTTCTACAGAGGGTTTTATAGAGTTTATTAATAACTCTTTTCCTCTTTCTACTAGTAATTTAATACTTCCTGTTATTAGAGGAAAAGGTATTAATTTTGGTTTAATTGCTTTTATGATTGGTGCATTCTTGATGATATCAAAAGGAACCAAGGCTATTATTGTAACGTCAAATGTTTTGTATGATGTTAAGGAAACTAATAAAGTTAAGCAACGAATAAAAGCATTATTCATGGTTGTAACACTTGCAATTCTATTAGCATTTATGATTATCGTTCCTATATTAGGTGATAGTATTATGGCTCTTTTAAAAAATATTAAGCAGATAAATTATATTTTCAATGAGTTAATGATTGTATATAATATATTAAAATTACCTATTTCGTTTATCTTTATATTTTTTACTATTAAACTCATGTATACCATTGCTCCAGATAAATTTGTAAAGGGTAGAGACGTTACATATGGAGCCTTATTTACAACAGTTTTTTGGGTTATAAGTTCTAGAATTTATACTTACTATATAACGCATTTTGCTAAATTTGATGTATTTTATGGTAATATTGCCAATTTAATAATCCTATTATTATGGCTTTATCTTTTATCATATATATTTGTTCTAGGAATGGCTTTAAATGCTGGAACATATTCCCTAGAGTTAGAAATAAAAAATAGTAAATAATATTATTGGATGCCAAATGCATTCGTATCAATAGACTATTATATATTTGTAGATCTATTAATTAGATAAAGTGGTTGTGAAAGCCACTTTTTGTTTTGAAAAAATTAATTTTAGTGATATACTTATATAGAACTGCGGAGGAACTATATGGGGAAATTTATGTCTTTAGTAAAGAGTAAGTTTGGTAAAATTAATTATAAGCAATATGTTAGAACAAATATATTGTTTTTCACTACCGCAATTTCTTTACTTGTAAATGCGGTACTTATTAGAACTACAACAGTTGGTAATGTTTTAGAATTAAAACCCATTCTAGCTGACTTTGCTATTATTCTTGTTTTGCTCTGTCCAGCTTATTTATTAAAACCAAAGAAACAAATCATATATTTTACTACTGTATCTATTATTATGACTGCTATATGTATTATTAATAGTATATATTTTAATTATTATTCTTCTTTTGCCTCAGTATCATTAATAAGTACTTCATTACAAGTTGTGAATGTTGCGGATGCTGTAACGGAAAATCTTATGCAGATTAGAGATTTCGTTTATTTATGGCAACCAATTGTTGTACTTTTTGTTCATTTTAATCTAAATAAAAAGAATTATTATCGTATTGTTGAAAAAATTGAAAGAGGTAAAAAAAGATTTTTAGGTACTTTTATAACTGGAACTATTTTGATAGCTGTTTTCTTTTCAACTTTAACAGCACTTGAGATAGGAAGGTTTTCTAATCAGTGGAATAGAGAGTTTTTAGTAATGAAGTTTGGTATTTACACATATCAAATTAATGACATAGTAAGAAGTTTAGAACCTAGAATAAATGCTGTTTTTGGATATGATGAAGCGGCTCGTAAAATAAGAGAATATTATGAAGAAAATAAAAAAGAAGTAAAAACAAACAAGTATACGAATATGTTTAAAGGAAAGAACATAATTATGATTCATGCTGAAAGTATTCAACAGTTTGTTATGGATTTAAGTTTTAATGGGGAGGAAGTAACTCCTAATCTAAATAAACTTGCTGATGAAGGGTTATTCTTTTCTAATTTTTATAGTCAAGTTGGAGTGGGTACTAGTAGTGATACTGAATTCACATTAAATACGTCGCTTATGCCGTCTACCAATGGAACTGTATTTGTAAGTTATTGGGATCGTCAGTTTATTACTATTCCAAAACTTTTGAAGCAACAGAATTATTATACATTTAGTATGCATGGTAATAAAGGGGACATGTGGAATAGACTTGTTATGCATAAAGAATTAGGTTACGATAGATTTTATCATAAGACTGATTATGTAATAGATGAGGAAATTGGTTTTGGATTATCTGATAAATCATTCTTTAGACAATCAATAGAAAAAATCAAAAAAATAGATGCCGATAATGAAAAATATTTTGGAACATTACTTATGTTAAGTAATCATACTCCTTTTGATGATCTTTTAAAATATGGTGAATTTCCTGTTGATGTAACAGTAAATATTACAAACGAAGAAGGAGTAGTTGAAGAAGTAACAAGGCCTTACATGGAAGAAACCGTTATGGGGAACTATTTAAAATCAGTGCATTATGCTGATTCTGCTATCGGGGAATTTATAGCAGGTTTAGAAGAAGAAGGATTACTTGAAAATACTGTAATTGTAATATATGGTGATCATGATGCTAGATTGCCAAGAAAAGATTTTGTTAGATTATATAATTATGATCCTTATACAGATGAATTAAAAGATGAAATGGATCCAACATACAAAGTTGTAGATTATTATGGATATGAATTGAATCGTAAGGTGCCATTTATCATTTGGACAAAAAATAAGAAACTTAATAAAGAAGTTACTGAAGTTATGGGAATGTATGATGTTCTTCCTACTTTAGGTAATATGTTTGATTTTAGAAGTGATTATCAATTAGGTAATGATATTTTTAGTGTAGATGAGAATGTAGTTATTTTTCCAAATGGGAATTGGTTGACTAAAGATATGTATTATAACCATCAAAAGCAAGAATTTAAATTACTAAATGATAGTGCCATTTTGTCACAAGAATATATAGATAAATATTCAAAAATTGCAAATGATAAAATTACTGTTTCAAACAACATTATTTGGTTTGATTATATTAGAAAATCAAAAGAATCTGAAAAGATATTAGAAACTTATAAGAATTGAGGAATGTCTATATGAATAAAAAAACAATATTAGGTATACTTATTTTAATATTAGTAAGTTTATTAGTTTTGGTAGTAGTTAAATTTGGTTTCCAACAAGAACCTGGAGAAGACAATAAGATAATAAATTCTATTGAAGAATACGGATATATATTGGAGGACAATGAATCAACATTGCATAAAGAATTATTTAATGAATTGGTAAATATTTTAGAAAAAGAAGAAATAGATGAAGAAGAATATGCTAAAACAGTAGTAAAGTTATTCATAAGTGATTTCTATAATTTTAAAAACAAAGTAACTAAAAATGATGTTGGTGGTTTACAATTTATTCATTCATCTATCGTAGAAAATGTTGAATACAATGCTAAAAATACTATATATAAATATATTGAAAACAATATAGATGGTAAAAGGACTCAATCATTACCTGAAGTAATTGGTGTAGATATTATAGATACTAAACAAGTAGAATTTGAATACAATGATACGGAAGATAAAGAGGCTTATGAGATAAAAGTAAATATTAAATATAGTGAGGAATTAGGATATCAAAAGGATGCAACGCTTATATTAGTTCATGAAGGAAAAAAACTTAGTATTGCTGAACTTAATTAATTTGATTTCCAAAAAAGGCCATTATTCATAATGGTCTTTTTTTTATACATAATTTGACATTAGACAATTGAAATCTAGCAGATTATTTTTGGAGTTACATATTTTTTTTGTTATAATTAAGGTGAAGATGAGAAAGTATTTTTTAATTATAAGTGAGGTGGTACAATGAAAAGAAACTATAATATTTTAAGAGTATTAATATTTGTTGTTTTATTTTGCTTATCACCATTTTTTAATCCAATAAAATCTCATGCCGCGGTAATTACAAAATCAATTGTAAATGACACTAATGTTAGGGTAAGGACAGGTGCAGGCACAAATTTTTCTATTATGCAAGCTAATGGTGGAGACCTTAAACTAAATACGGGACATTCTGTTAGAGTTTTAAATGATGTACCTAATGCTATAGACACTAATTGTGATTCAAGACTTTGGAAAAATATTGAATTTACATATAATGGAACCCTTTATAATGGTTATATGTGTGCTGATTATATTACTACTACTGTATATGAAGAGATAGATGATGTTGATTTTGATGCTTATTTAGTTTCATCAGGTTTTCCAGAAAGTTATTGGCCTGCTTTAAAAGAACTACATGCAGCTCATCCAAACTGGAAGTTTAAAGCTGTACATACCGGAATAAAATGGAAGCACATTATTGATAATCAAAGTTTTGCTACTGGGAAAAGTTTGATTCAAACAACAAATGATGGTTGGAAACATATCGATTCTTATAATTATGATACGAATACTTTTAGAAATGATTATCCAGGTGGCGGAAAATCTTGGTATGCTGCAAGTAGAGATATTGTTGCATATTATGTGGATCCTAGAAACTTTTTGTCTGAAATAAGTGTTTTCATGTTTGAAACAGCAGCATTAGATCCAGTTAATCATACTTTACAAGGTGTTGAAGGGATATTAAAAGGGACATGGATGGAAAATAAGATAGTTGAAGGAACTAATAAAACTTATGCTGAAGTTCTTATGGAAGTAGCTAATGAAGTAGGTGCAAGTCCATACTTTTTAGCATCTCGAATAATTCAAGAATTAGGTAGAAATAGTCCAAGCTCGATTATTTCTGGTACTGTAAAAGGTTATGAAGGATATTACAATTATTATAATATTAATGCAACAGGATCTAGTAACCCTGAAGTGATAATTGCAAATGGTTTAACTTATGCTAAAAATAAAGATTGGAATACTAGATATAAAGCAATTTTAGGTGGTGCAGAGTGGATAGTTAACGGTTATATAAATATTGGACAAGATACTCTATATAATCAAAAATGGGACATAGTAGGTGATTTATATAGTCATCAATACATGCAGAACATTCAAGCGCCGGCAGGTGAAGTTGGTAAGATATATTCAGCTTATTCAAAGAGTAATCTTTTAGGGTCTGAATTTATCTTTAATATTCCTGTTTATTTAGAAATGCCATCAACTGCTTCGCCATTACCTAGAAAAGAAAATCCTATAGCATATTTAAGTTCTCTATCTATCAATAACAATGCTTTAGGAACTTTTAATTACGATAAAGATACATATAATTATACTGTAGCGCTTGGTACATCAACTATTGATATTAAAGCTACTCCAAAAATTAGTGGGGCTAGTGTTGCTGGTACTGGTATTATAAATTTAGATAAGGATGTAACAACTATTGAAATAGTCGTTACTGCTTTAAATGGTAATACTAAGACATATAAGATTATAGTAACAAAAAGTGGCGAAGTTAACGCTAATATTGATGAAATAATGATCAATAGTGGAGTTAAATATAACAGTAGTCATATCTGGGGATTAGAACTTGGAATGTCATCTAATGCTTTAATCGATAAAATAAAAAATGTTAATTCTAATGCTACTATTTCAATAGTAAACAAAACAGGGGCTCCAAAAGGGGGAAATCATCTATCTACTGGTGATAAAATGCTTATAACATTAAATGATGAAACAAAGTCATACGAGGTTATAATATATGGTGATGTAAGTGGAGACGGAGAAATAACAGTTCTTGACTTGCTAAGAGTTCAAAAACACATTTTAGGTTCGGCAGTATTAGACAAGGGTGATACTTATTATAAAGCGGCTGATGTAAGTGGAGACGGGGAAATAACAGTTCTTGACTTACTAAGAGTTCAAAAGCATATTTTAGGTTCTAGCCGTATATCACAATTATAGGAGGTCATATGAAACATAAAACTTTTATTCTTATACTAATTTTGTTAGTTAGTTTTCATTTTGGAACATTAAAAACAAGTGCTGCAACAGCAACCATTAGTGTTACCCCATCATCTACTAGAGTACTAGTAGGAAGTACGATAACTGTAACGGTAAAAGTTTCCTCAGCCGCACCATTAGGTGGTTGGAACTTTGATGTATCACATTCTTCAAATTTAAAAATGACGTATAGTTCTTTTCAAAATTCACTTTATGTAGCTGATGTTGCAACATCTACGAATCAAAAATCAAAATCATATACTTTTAAGTTTACAGCTAAATCAAGTGGAACGGCATCTATTGCAATAAGGAATTCTTATGTATTAGGCTATGATGAAAAGCAAATGACAGTAACCAATGGCTCAAGGACCATTTCAATTATTACTCAAGCTCAACTAGAAGCATCTTATAGTAAAAACAATAACTTATCTACTCTTTCAATAAGTGGTGCTTCACTGTCGCCTGAATTTAACAAAGATACTCTTGAATACACAGCTGAATTAGATCCAGATACTACTAAGGCCAATGTTTCAGCAGAAGTGGAAGATAAAAAAGCAAGTGTTACGGGAGTAGGTGAGATTGAAGTAACAGATGGTGTTAATCGTCATGAAGTAAAGGTAACAGCTGAAAATGGTAGTGTAAAGACATATGTAATTAATGTTATAGTTAAAGAGTATAATCCTATCGAAGTTAAAATTGGTGATGAAACCTACACGATTGTAAGAAAAAAATCATTATTAGAAGCACCAAGATACTATAAGGAAACGACAATAACATTAAGAGATGAAGAAATACCTGCTTTTACTAATGATATAACTAAATTTACTTTAGTAGGTCTAAAGGACGATGAAGGCAATATAGATTATTACATATATAATGAAGATAAATATACACCATATATGGAATTATCTTTTGATAGGGTTGTATTTTATCCAATGGAAGAAGAAAGCAAGGGAGTCTCAGATAAATATAAAAAAGCAACTGTTACGTATGACGGAAAACAAATAGATGCTTATAAAATAGAAGCAGGTTCTCGTTTTGCTTTGATATATGGAATGAATTTAGAAACAGGTAAGAAGGACTACTATTTATATGATACAGAAGAAAATACACTTCAATATTATAATTCTGAAGAGATAGACTTATTAAATGAGACAAATAATAAATACTTTATTATAATAATTATTCTTGCTACTGTATCACTTATTTCAGTAATAAGTAGTATTGTTCTTTTGGTAATAATGATTAAAAAGAAAAAGCAAAACAAAGGTTACAAAATGGATGATTTACTTGAAGCAACACAAAGAATTAAAACAAAAAAAAGATCTTAACATAGATCTTTTTTTATTATGATTAATACATATTATTCATTTGGTTCTTCTAGTTCTGGAATCGGCGTAAAGTCTTCTTCTTTTTCATATTTATAATATTCGATACGCATAGTTCTATCAATTACATCATAAATATATTTACCAATTAAATCTTTAGTTTGAAAAGTTATTTTATTATTATCTGCTTGAACATTAGTTTTAATATCTTTTGTGGTGATTACAAAAGGAGAGAATATAATGTTTTTCTTCCAAGCATTTAATTCGTTTATTGTTTGGTTAGTAAAGTCAGGTATTAGACATAATTCTTCTTCTTTATTTTCTTCTTTCGTACAGTCTATTTTAGTGGTTTCCACGGCCTTTTTCTTTATAATGTTTAAAGTAATACCTTTTGTCTTATTTACCAAAGACAGCAATGAATTTTTCGGTATACTTTGGTATGTTATTTGTCCCTCTTTATAATTTGAATTACTTGACTCAACAGTCTCAAAGTTTATTGCAATTCCTTTACTATTTCCCCAACTAATAGCTTTTTCTTTAGTATATGTTGTAAAATCAGGTACTAGTGGTATACCACTTTCATTATAATAACCATTACCAATTGTGGTTTCAACATACGGTTTATTAATTGAAAAAGAAAAGTCTTTAATGATTTTTGGTTCCTTAAGGCCAAGATTGATCTTCATTGCATCTACTATCTCATTTAAACTACCTTTATAATATATCTGATTAGATAATTCAATTCTAGCTCTCTCATCATATATATATTGTCCATATGTTTTTAGTTGTAACTTTTGAAACATCAAAACATCACCATCTGTTTTGGATTTAGCTAAAATGTCTTTACCGATATTATAGAAAGATAGTATTTGATTAGTAGTCAAATTTGTATCCATATTTTTTTCTAGTAAGTCTAATATTTGATAAAGTTTATTAATGTCACGAACATCTTTGATTTTATTAGCTAGAGCATTTATTACTAATTGCTGATTTTTACCACGAACAATATCGTTTCTAGTTCCTTCAGTATATGTAGGACAATATTTAGACATTGTTGCTCCAACTGAACTTCCATCTTTGGCTTTATGCCTATTTCTAGAAAGCGCTAGGGCCTGCTCTCCATTTAATGTGTGTAATCCTTTTTCTACAAATACTGTTGCACTACCCCAACTTCGCTTACTATTTTGTTCACAAAAACTATATGGTACATCTACTTGGATTCCATCAACGGCATCAACTAATTTTACAACCCCCATAAAATTAACTTTTACATAGTAATTAATATCAAGACCAGTAAAGTTTTCAACGGTTTTGATTACACAAGATTCTCCGCTCCAACCAGAATGTGTTATTTTATTTTGTATTTGATTTCTCATACACATTATTGGTACAAAAGTATCTCTTGGAATACTTACTATTGTTGCATTTAAGGTTTTAGGGTTAAATGTTAGAAGAATTAAAGTATCAGCATTAAAAGAGGTAGGTAAAGCTTCTAAGTCATCATCTGGAGATTGAACCCCCATAATAAGCATCGTAAAAGGCTCGGTAACATTAGCAGTTGTATTACTGTTAAGTTCTTCTTTCTTTTCCATCTTTTTCTTTTTAGTGAAAAGGACTTTTGTTTCATCACCTATGTTTGCAAAATGTTCAATCGAACTATACATTGAAGTATATTGATGTGATATAAAAATAGCATCTACATTCCCATCATATAAATCATTTACCATCATAATAAAATCATCATATTCTACAAAGGTATTTTTATCAATGTTCTTCTCCTCAATTATCTCTTGACTTATAATATATCCTTCGATACTTTGAGTATCTTTTATAATGCCTATTTTTTTATTTTTTAAATTATCAATTGTAACATTTGAATTAGATAGTACAACCAGACTAGTACCGTAAGTAACCTCATTTTTATTAAGTTTATTAATCGAATTATAAGCCTTATTAATATAAAAACCACCAATACCAAAAACAGTTGTTAAAAGTAAGGCTATAATAGCAAAAACAATGGAACGATTCAGGTGTTCCTTTTTTATTATTTTAATAGTAAAAAAGATACCTAAAGCAATTAAAATAATAATAAAGATAACAACAAGGAATCTAATAAGGTTTTCAATATTATTTAATCTTAATATATTAAATATAAGAAAAAATGAACTTAATATAAATAAAGATAAAGTAGATATAGTAAGTCCCTTTGTTAAATTTAAATATTTTTTATAACTAAATTTATCGTTCATTTTTTTTACCTCCGCGTCTCTATAATTATAAACTATTACAATATTTATTACAATAATAACAACTATGAAATTGTTTGAAAAAGCACTAATTTATTAGTGCCTAGTATATTATATGACTTTATAGATTTTCTTACTCTTTTATCCTTCTAATATAAGAATAACACAGGTTTACTAAGTGAGAACTGTCGTCTCTGAAGATTTTACAACAATTTGTAAAGTGACCCAAAAAAACAACCCAAAGGATTGTTAATTTTATAAATCAAATTCTATAATGCCACAATTATCAATATCAAATATATTTATATTACCATCTTCTGGTATCCCATTAACATAAGCCATGATACATTTATAAACTCCGCCATGAGATACTAC
>DUVE01000055.1 GCA_012841205.1 Mollicutes bacterium | reverse complement strand
ATGATAACAAAGGATGGAATAGATAAAATAACAAATAATCAAATATTAAAAAGTGATGACATCAAAACAATTGATTTTGAATCTAGATGGATTGTTTTTGATGATTTAAATGATAGAATAACTAAATATATAATTGATACATTAGTATATTATAATTTTGCAAAAATAAATAGTTTGCTTGGTATTAAAGAAATAGTTGGACAATTTCCTAATTGTAATTCTCTTAGTGAATTAGAGGAAGCTGTACTTGAACAAGAACATAAATTAATTAAATTTGGTTATCCAAAAAGATAATGTAATAAAAATATAAAAAATAGAACAATTACTGTTCTTTTTTTTATATAGTTTGGAATTTAATATTAGTTTAATATTCTATCTGTTAGATTTGAGAAACCAATTGAAATAAATGTCGAAAAATTATATAATATATTTAGAATGTAGGTGGAATAATGGCAAAATTATATTTTACATATGGCACAATGGGGAGTAGTAAAACTGCTCAAGCTTTAATGACAAGGTTTGGTTTAATCGAAAGAGGCCAAAAAGTATTGTTTTTAAAACCTGAGATTGATACTAGAGATGGACAAAATATTATTAAATCTCGTATTCCTGGATTAGAAGCTCCTGTAGAAATGTTTAGTAATGCTGATGATTTATTAGAAAAGTATAATTTTGATCTTCTAGATATAGATTGTGTTATTGTAGATGAGGTTAATTTTGCAACTAAGGAACATGTTGAACAATTGAAATATATTGCTGAGGAATTTGATGTGCCTGTTTTTACATTTGGGCTTAGAGCTAATTTTAAGACTGAGTTGTTTGAAGGTAGTAAAAGGTTATTTGAAATTGCTGATACTATTTCTGAAATAAAAAGTCCATGTCATTGTGGAAAGAAAACAATTGTAAATGCAAGATATAAAGGTCGAAAAATTATATATGATGGTGAATCAATTGTTATTGGTGGTAATGACCAATATAAAAGTTTATGTTATAAATGCTGGAGAGAAGGCAAGTTAGATAAAAAATAGGAGGGAATATGAAGCGAAGAATATATGTTGATTTTGATGGTGTTATTATGGATACATGGCCCTTCTTTTATGAAGTGTTACAAGAAAATGATTATGAATTATATGAAAAATTGATTAATAAATCTCTAACACATGATGATGATCAAAAAATAATTAAAATACTTAATGGACTTGATTGGAAACAAGTAATTGATAAATCGCTTCCAATTAATAACAGTCTACAAGAATTAAAAGAATTATATGAAAGTAATTTATTTGAGGTATCTGTTTTAACTCATTGTAATTCAGAATATGAAGCTATGAGTAAAACTAATCTCATTGATAAACACATACCTGGTCTTAATGTTATACCAGTTTATAGACCTCTTAGAAAAGATGAAGCGGTTAATCCTAAAGGGGCTATCTTAATAGATGACTATGGAAAAAACTTAGAGACTTGGGAAGAATTTGGCGGTATTGGGGTTAAATTCTCAATCGATAATGATAAAAAATATAATTTTCATCAGATTGATCATATATCTAAAATCATCAACATAATAGAAGAAACAGAAGATGATAAATATGAAGATTTAGAATTGTTAGAGACAAACGCTTAATTGGACCTTTTTGCAAGGTCTTTTTGTTTACACGGGAGTTATTAATATGTTAGAATAAAGTTGAATATAAACTTAATGGAGGGTTTTATGGCGAAAAATGCTGCTACTTTATTAAAGAATAAAATAGAGTATGAAAAATATGTTAGGAATCAAAATTATGATCATGATATTTATATCAAAAATCTAAAGAATGATGAAAGGGATAACATAATATTAAGTATAGTTGAGAAAAATTTAATTTCAGAGAAACAACCAAATACTTTAATTGATACTTTTATGATCAAAGATACTTTAGAAAATAATTATGTTGGTATGTGTATGGTTAAGTTATTACCTACTAATATAAATACAGTTTTATTAGAATTTTTTATATCTGAAAAAGATATTTCTAAAAGAGAAAATTATTACAAAGACGTTCTAAGTGATTTTTCTAACAAGTTGTTAGATAATACAAATATATATAAAGTTATAACTCAAATTAAAGATGAAAATATTTCATTTGACACAATTTATGATTCTGGTTTTGAATTTGATTATGATTTAAATTTAAATAAACCTAGTGAAGATCTTCAAAATTGGTATTCAAAGAACAATAATTTATACCAAAACATACCTCTTGGCTTACCACTTATAAAGAAATACAATTTAGGCTTTTTTGGATTTAATAAACGTGATCCTAAACAAATAAACTTTTTGATGGATTGTGAAAAAGAAAAAGATATGTTTGCATATGTAAACGAAATTAAACATTTTTCAATTGATAATTTAGATGATGTGCAAGGATACCTAGTAATGGATTTAAATGAAGAGAATTATGTTGGACTTTGTATAACAAAGCCATCTATCTATGATGTTAATACATATCCTAGGCCACTTTCTGTATATTATGCTGTTGCTAAAGAATATCGCAATAGGGGTTATGGAACAGTCATTTTAAAAGAAATTAGAGATTATATCTTTGCGAATAATCTTTGTGATAAAATCAATTTAGAGATTACATCTGGTAATAATCAGTCTTTAAATATTGCAAAAAAAGCAGGCTTTGAATCTGATAATGGAAACTTTGAAATATTTCAAGAAGAGGGATATGACTACGTTCCGATGTCATTATGTAAAAAAAAGATAAATAACAGGAGGTAAGATAGTGAAATATCATTTTATTGGTATAAAAGGCTCTGGTATGAGTTCACTTGCGCAGATTATGTTTGATTTAGGATTTGATGTACAAGGTTCTGATAGTGTAGAGCATTTTTTCACACAAATTGCCTTAGATGAACGTGGTATTAAGTTATTACCTTACGATGAAGAAAATATCAATGAAGAAATGATAGTAGTCATAGGTGCGTCTATTAAAGAAGATAATGTTGAACTAAAAAAAGCAAAAGAATTAAATATTAAAAAATATAGCTATTATGAATTGCTTGGTGAATTAACTAACAAATATAATACAATTGCAGTTTGTGGTTGTCATGGTAAAACATCTACCACTTCTTTATTAGCGCATGTTTTTAATAATATAATTGGATCTAACTACTTAATTGGTGATGGAACAGGTTTGGCAAGTGATAACAATAGTTATTTTTTGATAGAAGCTTGTGAATACCGTAGACATTTTTTATATTACTATCCTAAAACAACTATTGTTACAAATATTGACTTAGACCATATTGATTATTTTAAAGATTTAGATGATGTTAAAGATGCCTATATTAATTTTTTAAATCAAACAGAAAAACAGATTATTGTTTGCGGTGATGATAAAAATATTAGAGATATTAAAGATAAAATTAATAAACCTATCTATTTATATGGAATAGGAGAGGACAATGATTTTAGGGCATCTAATATTACTAGTTCCACTAAAGGATTTAATTTTGATGTTTTTTTCAAAGATAAATTACTTGGTAATTTTAATATAAACTCTTATGGTAAGCATTCAATTTTAAATGCTTTATCAGTTATTGCAGCGTCATATTTGGAAGGTTTAGATATTAATCAAGTAAGGAAGTATCTTATGACATATGAGGGTGCTAAAAGAAGGTTTAGCCAAACAATTATTAACGATACTGTAATAATTGATGACTATGCACACCATCCAAATGAAATAAAGGCAGTAATAGAGGCTGCGCGTCAAAAATATCCTGATAAAGATATAATTTCAGTTTTTTTACCTCATACGTTTTCAAGAATTAAAGCTTTACATAAAGAAATTGCTAAAGAATTAAATAAAACTTTTAAATCATACATTTTAGATATATATCCTAGTAGAGAACAACAAGAAGATTTTCCTGGTGTAACAAGAGGTTTGATTCTCGATTTACTAAAAAATGGTGAAGAGTTGGATAAAGAGGATTTATCTAAACTAAAGGAGCATTCTAATAGTGTAATTATTTTTATGAGTCCAAATGACATGGCTACTATAATAGATAGCTTTAAACTTTTATTTAAAAAAGACTTATGATATAATTATATTAGAGGAGGAATAAAAATGTTAAAAGGAACAAAAACAGAACAAAATTTATTAAAGGCATTTGCGGGTGAAAGTCAAGCTCGTAATAGATATACAATGTATGCCTCAAAAGCAAGAAAAGAGGGTTATGAGCAAATAGCATC
The DNA here is from genome assembly GCA_012841205.1 of Mollicutes bacterium. Lineage (GTDB taxonomy): Bacteria > Bacillota_I > Bacilli_A > RF39 > UBA660 > UBA5348. The sequence goes on along the minus strand of DUVE01000055.1, from coordinate 14,624 downwards.
TATTTTCTTAGCAACAGCTGAGAATGAACGTGAGCATGCATCACTATTCTATAAGAAATTAGAATGTAGTGAAGTTGAAATAACTGCTTCATATCCTGCGGGATGCATTGGAACAACTCTTGAAAATTTAGAGTACGCTGCTAATGGTGAGCATGATGAAGCGTTTAATCTTTATCCAGAATTCGCAAAAGTAGCTAGAGAAGAAGGATTTCAAGATATAGCTGAATTATTTGAACTTATTGCAACTATCGAAGCACATCATGAGGAAAGATATAAAGACCTATATAATAATATAAAAGAAGGTAAAGTATTCGAACGTGACGAGGAAGTTGAATGGGTATGTCTTGAATGTGGTTATGTTCATAAGGGGACTTCAGCTCCTGATGTATGCCCAGTATGTGTACACCCACAAAGCTTTTATAAATTAAATGTAAAAGATTATTAATATTAATCTTATAATAAAGTCAGAAATTATATTCTGACTTTTTACTTTAAAAAGGTATTCTTGAAAATTGATGTGATATTAGAGTTATATTTATTTTTTTGTTAATTATTTTCAACCACCAACATATAATATATTGAACTTAATAGAGGAGGAAATAATTAATGGAAACACTAAAAGTTTCATCAAAATCAAACCCTAATTCGGTGGCTGGTGCCTTAGCTAATGTATTTAGAGAAAAAGGCTCGGTTGAAATTCAAGCAATAGGTGCAGGAGCATTAAATCAAGCAATTAAAGCTATAGCAATAGCTAGAGGTTTTGTAGCTCCAAGTGGTAAAAATTTGGTGTGTATTCCTGCTTTTGTCGATATTCTAATCGATGGAGAAGAACGCACAGCTATAAAACTTATTGTTGAATCAAAATAAAAACTCTCTTAGAGTTTTTTTCTTTTTGACACATAGTTTTTATAGTAATTTAAACATTGATATGATAAAATAATAATAGGGTGAGGAAAATGCATTATAATAGAAGTGAACTAAGAAGAAAAATTATGACAATCTTATATCAAATATCAATGTATCAAAAAAACAATGTAGGTTATGTTGTTGAAGATGTCATTAAAGAAAATATTGAAATAGATAATGAATTTGTAAAAGAAATGGTAAATGGTGTCTTGGAGAATGTAGATGCTCTTGATGAGATGGCTAACAAACATTTAAAAAATTGGGATATTAGTCGCTTAGGTAAAACAGATCAAGCAATTCTGCGCATGGGAATTTATGAACTTTTATATACTGATACACCAGATATAATTTGTATAAATGAAGCTGTTGAATTAGCTAAACTTTTTTCAGATGATGCTGTAAAAGATGTTATAAACGGTGTTTTAGATAGCATTTATCATGAGAAGTAGGTGATACCATGAATGAAACTAAATATTTATCAATAACTGCTATTACAAGATATCTAAAGTATCAAATTGATAATGATGAAAACTTACAAGATGTCTACTTAAAAGGAGAAATATCTAATTTTAAAGCTCATAGTAGGGGACATTTTTATTTTACTCTAAAAGATGAAACTAGCAGAATATCAGCTATTATGTTTTCATCCAATACAACTAAATTAACTTTCACTCCAGAAGATGGAATGAAAGTGTTAATTAGAGGTAAAATTAGTGTGTATGAAGCTACTGGTAACTATCAAATATATGTAAGCGACATGCAAGAAGATGGTATAGGTAATTTATATATTGCTTTTGAGAAATTAAAATTAAAATTAGAAAAAGAAGGTTTGTTTGATAAAACTCATAAAAAACAAATACCTAAGATACCTTCAAGAATTGGTATTGTAACAGCACCTACTGGAGCTGCTATTAGAGATATATTATCTACTATTAAAAGAAGATTTCCTATATGTGAGACTATTTTGTTTCCTGCTTTAGTGCAAGGACCTGATGCCCACACTGATATTGTAAAACAAATTAAAAAAGCAGAAGAATTTGATATAGATGTTTTAATAATAGGTCGTGGTGGTGGGTCAATTGAGGATCTGTGGCCTTTTAATGAAGAGGATGTAGCTCGTGCTATATATAACTGTAAAATGCCTACAATAAGTGCTGTAGGCCATGAAATAGATTATACTATAAGTGACTTTGTAGCTGATGTTAGAGCTGCTACTCCAACTGGTGCAGCTGAAATCGCGGTACCTAATATGGTTGATTTATTAAATACTATTGATAGTTTTAAAATTAGAGCTAGTAAGGTTGTATCAAATAAAATAGATAATCTTAAAATAACATTATCAAAATTAAAAGATAGTTACGTATTAAATAATCCGCTTCATATATATCAAGTAAAAGAGCAAAGGTTAGATGGATTAATTGACAAACTAAATTCTATTATTTTAAATATTACACAAAAAAGAAATGATCGTTTAAATAGTTTGTTAAAAAGTTACGTATTAAATAATCCTAAAAAATTATTTGAAAATAAGAATTACATACTAAGCAAATATATTGAAAAACTAGAAGTCTTAAATCCTCTAAACACTTTAAAAAGAGGTTATACAATTGTTAAAAAAGATAATAAAGCTATTGATAAACTTAATAAGTTAAAACAAAATGATGAAATAGAAATCATGTTTAATAAGGGAACAATTAATGCAACAGTTATAAGTATAAAGGAGAATTAGAATGGAAAAACAAATGAAATTAGAAGAAGAACTAGAAACACTAGAAAATATAATAAAGGAACTTGAATCGGGTGATACTAATTTAGATGATGCTATAAATAAATATACTGAAGCTATGAAAATAGCTAAAAGTGCATCTAATAAGTTAGCTAAAGCAGAAGAACAAGTAAATAAAATACTTTCTGAGAATGGTAATTTAGAAGACTTTGAGGTTAATAAGGAATAATTATGGCATCAGCAGTAATTCATATTTGTGTTGCAAAAAAAATTAATGACAAACTCAAATTAAACCCCAAATTGTTATATTTAGGTACTATAGCACCCGATACAGCTAAAATATTAAATCAAACAAAAGATACAACCCATTTTCAAGAAAAACCACATGATGATTATCCTAAATTAGAATGGTTTTTAGAAAAGTATAGGAAAAATATTAATGATCCATATGTATTAGGTTATTATATTCATTTATATACTGATAGATTATGGACCACTGATTTTATAAATAAGTATCTTTTTAGTTCTTTTATTCATTTAAAAAGTGGTGAAGATATTTCTTTATCTAAAAGTGATATGAAGGAATTATTATATAATGACTACACTAATCTAAATGTAGGATTAATTGATCATTACGATTTAGAATTATCATTGTTTTACGAAGATATTATTTATCCTGAGGTAGAAATAAGTGAAGTCCCAAATGATAAATTACATTTAGTGGTAGACAAAATGGGAGTGATTATCAAAAATTCAACTAACGATAAAAATTATGTTTTAGATCATCATGAAGTCATAAAATTTATTGATTATGCATCTGATATTATTTACGAGGATATAAAGTCTTTATTAAATATAGATTGTGAAGTTAAGTAATTTAAAAAAAATAAAGTATTATTTACTTTGTTTTTTTGTACCATAAATTACAAATATATTTATATTTTTTTTGTAAACAATATTATTGTAGTCTATTGATAAATTAAAGGAGATGTTTTTATGTTTTTAAAAAAAGCGAGAAACATTCTATGTAGCCTTCTTTTAATTAGTAGTATTCTACCTATAAAAGCCTTCGCTTATTCAGACTACATCATTGCTGGTGGTGAGAACATTGGCATCCAAATTAATTCAAAAGGTATCTTAATCGTTGGACTCTATAAAGTTGGTAATGTCTATCCAGGACGAGAAGCTGGATTAAAACTGGGCGACAAAATACTTTCTATTAATAATCAAAATGTTGAAAACATCAATCAAATGGTTGAAATGATCAATAAGGATAATGATAAGAAAAGTATTGATATTAAATATAAGCGTTTTGATAAAGTATATAATACTAAGTTATCGCTTATAAAAACTGAAGATGAAGTCTATAAGACTGGTCTTTATGTTAAAGATACAATCAATGGTATAGGTACACTTACATTTATCGATCCTAACACCAAAAATTTTGGGGCGTTGGGTCATGAAATTATTGAAAAAAATACTGGACAAATGATTGAAGTGAAGGATGGTAAGATATTTAAATCTGAGGTAGAAGGAATTACGAAGAGTAGTAATGGATCACCTGGTGAGAAAAATGCTAAGTATTATTCTAATATTACATATGGTAATATTTTTGAAAATACTAGTTCTGGTATTTTTGGAACTTATAATGATATTCCAAATAAAACCTTATATAAAGTAGGGAAGCCAGATGATATCAAAATTGGTAAAGCATCTATTTTAACTGTAGTTAAGGATGAGCAAGTCGAGGAATTTGATATTAATATTATTAAACTAAACAAAGATAGTAGTCAAAAAGTAAAAAATATTTTATTTAGCATTACTGATTCTAAGTTATTAGAAACTACCGGTGGAATCATTCAAGGAATGAGTGGAAGTCCTATTATTCAAGATAAAATGATTATAGGAGCAGTTACTCACGTAATTGTTGATGATCCTACTAAAGGATATGGAATATTTATTACTAACATGTTAGAAGAGGCTGAAAACTAGTAAAAAGGTGAGATAATATCTCATCTTTTCATATAATTTAATAGGTGGTTTGATGAATGATAACATAATGTTTGAATATGATGGTTATCAATATATTTATTCATTATTATACAATAATCATGTAATTAAAATAGTTGAATTAGATATTAATAAAAATAAAAGACAAGAACTTATTCTTGAATTTAATAAAAATTATATAATTAGTATTAATAATTTGGAAAATAGAAAACTTAATTTAGATGATGAAATATGTTTTAACTTTAAGATAGATAATAATAATTTATTATATTCTGTTTTTTTATGCTTTTTAGGTAATAAAAGAAGTATTATTATTCAGGATAGATACATGAGACAAAAATATTTAATAATAGAAATTAGTAGAGAAAGTATAAATATTAAACTTGTAAATTGCTATTTATCTGATGATTATGCTAATACAACTATTCAAGTACCAGATAGTGATTCAAACAAAATAGGTGAGTTATATAATAAAATATATAATACTATAGTAGATTATAATAGAATTAATTCATATCAAAAAAAACACCATTTATAAGGTGTTTTAATTCGATATAATTGGTGCAATAATAGTAAATATAATACTACTTAAAGCTCCTATTAACATTATCCATGTAATTATTTTAGTTGTTTTTTTATTCATTTCGTCCTCCTAAGTCTATAAGTATATTATAGCATAGTTGAATTATACTTCAAATATTAATCATATTTTTTAATTATGAAAATATAATGGATTAGAGGTGGAAAAAATGAACAAGCTATTCTCACGTCTTAAATCATCTACTATTAAAGGCAAGAAATTATATTTATTCTTATTAACTATTCTTTTAATTGGAGTTCTATTTGGTTCAATATTTTTAACAATACTAGACGAGGCTGACAAAACTTCTGTGTTAAAACAAGTTGTATCATTTTTTGACCAAATAAAATTAAATAAAATTAATTATATGGAGGTTTTAAAAAACAGTGTTACAGCTAATCTTCTCTATGTTACATTAGTTTTTATATCAGGAATATCTATTGTGGGTATTCCAATAGTTATTATAATGTTATTTCTAAAAGGTTTTATGATTGGTTTTAGTTTAGTATCTATTATTGCACAGTATAAATTTATTGGACTTCTAGGGGCCTTAACATACGTTTTCCCGCACATTATTATTACAGTAGTTGTAATACTAATAACTAGTTATTTCTCCTTAAATCTCTCATTTAACATCTTAGAGGCTGTTATTAAAAAGAGAAATATCAACTTTGGTGGAACAATCAATAGATATTGCTTTATAATGATATTAGGTGTGATCCTAATGGTTATCTCATCACTTATTGAAACATTTATATCACCATATATAATAAAGTTTTTCTTACTTTTTGTATAAAAAAACCTTAAAAAGGTTTTTTTGTTATATAATATATATGTAAAGGAAGGGATCGCATGGAAAAAGTCGTAATTGGAATGAGCGGAGGAGTTGATTCTTCTGTTGCTGCTTACCTTTTAAAAGAACAGGGTTATGAAGTAATTGGTTTATTTATGCGTAACTGGGATACTTCTATTAATAATGATTTTTTAGGTAATCCATATTTAGATAATGATATATGTACTCAGGAAGAGGATTATAATGATGCATTAAAGGTATGTAATCAATTAAATATTCCGCTTCATAGAGTTGATTTTGTAAAAGAGTACTGGGATAATGTTTTTTCCTATTTTTTAGAAGAATTAAAAAAAGGTAGAACTCCAAATCCAGATATTATGTGTAATAAATATATTAAATTTGATTCTTTTGTTAAAGAGGCAATAAAACTTGGTGCGGATTATATTGCTACAGGACATTATGCTAGAATTGTAAATAATAAATTATTAAAAGGTAGTGATGATAATAAGGATCAAACTTATTTTCTATCTCAATTATCTAAAAAGCAATTAGAAAAAGTTTTGTTTCCAATCGGACATTTACCTAAACAAGAGGTTAGAGAGATTGCTTTAAAATTAAACCTAGATACAGCAGAGAAGAAAGATTCAACTGGAATATGTTTTATAGGAGAGAGAAACTTTAAAGAGTTTTTATCAAACTATTTACCGCACCAACCTGGTGATATTGTTAATATTGAAACTAATGAAGTAATGGGAAGACATGTAGGACTTATGTATTATACAATAGGGCAAAGAAGAGGCATCGAAATAGGAGGTAGTACTGATAAGATCTATGCAGTAGGAAAAAGCATGAAGGATAATATCTTATATGTAGCTTATGGTGATAATAATGAATATCTCTTTAGCGATAGTGCAATAATAGAAAGTATTAATTGGATAAGCGATAATAAGCCTACAAAATGTATGGCTAAGTTTAGATATAGACAGAAAGATCAACCAGTAGAACTTGAATATCTAGATGATGATCATATTAGAGTTAGATATAATAATATTAAAGCTGTTACACCAGGACAAGCTTGTGTTTTTTACCTAGGTGATGAATGCCTAGGTGGAGGTATTATTAAAGAAATATATAAAGATAATAAAAAAATATGGTACCTATAGCTATTATTTATTCTTTACAAAGCGTTGTCACATTATATACACTTGACAATTGACAACAATGTGATAAAATGATAATAGGAGGTAGTACATGATAGACTTAAATGATATGTTAAAAGAACTTGGAATATCAAAAGTGAAACTTGCAAAATACTTAGGTGTCTCAAGGCAAATGGTATATAATTATCTTGAATTGAAAAATTTAGAAGAGTGGCCAAAAGATAAAAAAATGAAACTTTTTACTTTGCTGGATATAAAAAGTGCTGATGAATTACCTGAGAAGAAGATTACAACTGATTATATGATGAAAGTAGAAAAGATATTAAATGATGTTGATATTGATTGTTTTAAATCAAATATTGCATCAGTTGAATTCAAGGATTTAAATAAAAAGGAACAACACATATTAGGTGAAGTAATTGAATTAATAAGTGAAATATTAAGTGATGATGATAGTGGCTCAAATGAGGGGTATCAAGCTGTTAAATATTTATATCACTTTTTACAGGTATATCCTGATATAAAAGAGGTTAAATATATTCTAGCTTATTTTGCTAAAGCAAATGGATTTGTTAATGCAAAAGAATTTGCATTTAATGAAGATGAGCAAATCACATTTGAAGGAATTATGTTTCAAGCTATGAACCTATTTGTTAATGGTGGTGCTTCTAAGAGTAAAATAATTGAAGCTCACAAGCGTTTTGAGGCTGATATAGATTCTAAAAGGGAAGAGAAGCTAAGTAGGACTCAAGAGTTAAATACAGCTAAAGAGCAAGCTTTAAAAGAATTAGGTTATGTTGAAATAAATGCAACTAACGCTTCTGAGGTTTTTGAAAAAATAGCTGAGATACAATCAAGAAAAATTAATTAAGACACTTTATGTGTCTTTTTTTTATTCATGAATAATATATTTATAATGCAAAGGAGAATAATATGCATAATGAATATATTAAACTTTCTTGTATAAGAGATGTAAATGATAAACTATTTCTCATAAAATGTGAAAATAATGAGATAAGAGAGATTAGAAAGGTATTGTATGAATTAACTCTTGATTTGATGAATAAGAGCTATAATCATGTTAATAATTTTAAAAATGAATTAAAAAGTAATAACACTCAAGAATTAGATAATATATTATCTAATTATAAACAATAATTTCTAATCTGATATGTCACCAAATAACACAAACCGACAACTTCCTATAATATATATACCATTAAGTGAGAGGTGGGTATTATTATGTTTTTTTTACCGAAGAATAAAAATGTATATGTTATGGTTCTTAATATTGTAAAATTATTAAATGGTACTTACCAAGTATCTTATGCTCTTAAAACTATATACAACAATAATGACTATCGAGGTTTAATTGTTGTAGAATATAAAACGAGTGATATATCTCCATTTAACAACTTTAAACATTGGGGAAAATGGAGGAGGGCAAGTATAGACCGTGCGGCACATATTTTACGTTTATGTTAACAATAAAAACCAAGTAAAAAGGAAAACGACTATACACGACAATAATGATTTAGAAGGTGAAAGGAATAATTACGACCAAAAATTGCTATTTAAGGGCTATTTTAACACCAACAACGAGGTCGTAAGGTATAAACCTTATGATTATCTTATAACCCCTAACAAATCGTTTATTAGGCGAATTATACGCAATTTATTAAAACAATGTATGATATTATAAGTTTATGCCGAGAAAACTTGATGCAAAAGGCACTACAAAATACACTTTAGTGATAGTGTGTGAAAAACTTGTTTTTCATTCACTATGTCCGTAGGACTATGCCGTAGTGGGTACCTATTGCAATAAGGAAATTGGAATAACTTATAATATCAGTAGGAAAGAGGTAGGCTATGAATAATAAAAGGGAAAAACCAAGTTATTATGCAATTTTACCAGCTGTTGTTAGATATGATTCTGACTTAACACCTGGTGCAAAGCTTTTATATGCGGAAATCTCATCATTATGTAATGAAAAAGGTTATTGTTGGGCTACCAATAGATATTTTTGTGAACTTTATTCAATAACTGATAGAACAATACGCAATTTATTAAAACAATTATCAAATAAAAATTATATCAAAATAGAACATATCAGTGGAATTGAAAGGCAAATATTTATTAGTGATGGTATTAAGTATCAAAAAGAATTAAAAAAGATAACTATACCTGATTATAATTGGTTAGAGGAAGAGGAATAATAACCTCTTTTTTTATTATTATATTATCTTTATTATTATCTTTAATATTACGGAGGAAAAAAAATGCCGTACTCCCCGGAAAAAAAATGCCATAGACCCCGGAAAAAAAATTCCGGAGTATGTAAAATAAATAATATGTGATATATTGTAAATATAATTTGTATATTTTAATTTCCGATAACGATATTATTGATATTGAATTGAAATATTTAACAACATTTGAATAATCAATTATTATTGAATGATTTTTCTTCCTCGTGAAGAACATCATCAATAATAATGAATACATATGTAATGATTTACTATTACTTGATAGTAGGCTCATAACTACAAGTAACTTAACAACACAGCACTTACTTACTACGACTAAGTAAGTGCTGTGTCAAGTGTCAAACTTATTTAAAAATTAGTTATATACCTTATAATTAAAGGGTTACATGTCAGACTTATTTAAAAATTTCTGACACAACTTTTAATAGCTGTGTCAAACTTTAAGGAGTGAATATTCATGAAACTTAGAACTTCCTATAATATATATTATGTTAAGTTCTTAAAATGAGGTATATTGATATAAGTTAAATAACGAACGTGAATCATTAACTTAATAGACTCCACCATTCCTTTCTTCTTCGTATTATTAAAAATTACATGGTGTTATTGCATATATATTTCAATTCCAATTATATTGAATTTGAATCCTAATTCCACAATATATTGCTTATTAGATTAAATCAAGATGAATAATTGTCCACCTTTTCATTTATCGATTTAAAATACAACGCTCTTAAAATCAGTTCTTAGAAGAATATTATTGCATTATGATTAATCGTCTTTAGATAAGTTAATTACATTATATATATAAATATCGTCCATTATTGTACTTTTCGATCTATCTACAATAACATATGATATATTATAAGAACTCCAAACATTAATATAAAACAACAGTATAACGTTTTAGTAATTATACTGTTGTTTTTTTACTACACCCTATTTACATTTGGCTTATTTCTGAATGTGGAAATCATTTGTAACTATTTTATTTTTGGTCCAATTCTTTTTACTGGATCAGCAGCTATCAGAACTCTAGGTTTTGGTGGAAATAGAATATCTGGTTTTTCCGAACCAATAACACCTGCTTTTTGTGTGAAAGAATTTTGAATATGTTTTTCGAGCCCTATTTCCTTTATCTTAGGATTTTTAATTGTCCAATTACGTATAAAGTTAGAACTAATATAATCCAATATATAGTCTCCATTTGAATCAATTATCTTCATTAATCCACCTGGATGACTAGAATATCCTAATCTTTGTTCAAATCCACTCTGACCCGCCATACCAGGATAAACAATATATAATCTATCATTTATTACCCTTGCTTCAAAATTGTGAAGATGACCTTGTTCTACAACATCAATGTTTCTATACTCAGAACCAAGTGATTCAATTACTTTAGCCATACTTTCAGTCGGTGAACCTCCCCCACCTTTTACTGGACTTCTAAAGTTGTGGGCAGTCAGTGTTCTATAGCCATTTATTTCACTATAGCAGTAAGACCCTTCCACGAAATCACCTTGGCTATTTACAATATATTCAGAAAATTGTATATCTGTATTAGCACCCATTAAATTTCTAAGGGTTTCCAATTCCACTTTAAGTTCTTCGGTTAATTTATATCCTTTGTGATTCCAATCTGTGTTTTTCTCATGATTTCCTTCAACTAGAGAAATCATTTCTACTAGGAAAACTGTATTTAATTTTTCTCTTATATGTGCCTCATATTGTTTAAAGCAATCTGGCAAAAACAGATTATCCATTTTATAATTGACACCAGATTTTATTGCATAAGTCATGTTATAATCTGTAATTCTTTTTTCAACAATTCCTCTTTCTTCTAAGCATTCTAATATCTTTAGTGACTTTTCCTGGTCAATATCTATTTTGTTACTTTCATCGTGTAATTCAAATATTTTTGGAGGTATAACTCCAAATGCATTCTCTAACCATGGCCTTTGTAATTTGCTAAAATCAAGTCTTTGTTGTCCTACTGAATGAGCTGCTGTATGACGAGATTCTTCATGATAACTCTTATAATTGTATCCCTGTTGTAAATCACCCATATAAGAGATTATATTAGAACCATATTTATAAAACATAATATCTAAGAACTTTGCATAATATTCTGCTCTTTCAGTAATAGATCCTAGCTGAATATCAGTTATAGTTCCTTCAACCTTTTTCTCTAGTGGGACACCAGTTTTTTGAACATAATTTTTAATTTCATTTGTTCTACCCCACGAAGGATAGATTCGTAATATTTGATCTAAATCTCCCTGTATTGTCCAATTACCCGGAAAATTCATCCTTTTCCCTGTTTGAGTTATTCTACTATATGTTTTGCAAGATTGTGCTTTCTTTACATCAACAGGTATTAATCCCTTTTTGTGATACCATTCATCTCTTATCATTTGCGGGGTATTTAACACAAGTTTTGCATCCTTACCACTACCAACAATTTTTGCCTGCATTAATGCTTGATGAGAATCAGATATAATTTGAGCATTATTAGCGCCTTCTTTAATAGCTCCTGTTATTTGGTTGGATGCATATTCGATTGCTGCATAATCTGCATTTTTGTATGAAATATCTGAAAATGTTAAATTTGAAATAATATCAACTGAAAGTCTATCATTGTTTTTATCAAATGAATACAGTTCCTCTGAAATAATTCTAAATTTATTACTATCATTTAAATACTTTTTCTCAATGATTCCTTCATCTACTAAGTAAGAATACTTTCCAATTGGAAGATTGTTTTTTCTTGCATAGAAATAATTAGCTATATCAAATACTCTACTTACTTTAAATCCATTATTATCATAAGTATAAGTAATGTCTTTCCCTGCTCTAATCATATATATAATTGCTTCATTAATTCCTTCTTTAAGATAATCATATTTTTCCTCAACATCTGATCTACTTAAAAAGTTACTAGTCTCTTTTAGTTCTTGAAAATACATTCTATAGAATAATTCCCTAGCTAAATCAGCTTCTTCAACTCCTGTTTGATATAAGAAATCTATACCTTTTTCATTTAAATAATCACCGATACTTTTAGTTACACTATATCTAGAATCAAGACTTGGAAATTCACCATCCTCCAAACGTCGTAAAGCAGTCTTCTGTCTACCGTGAGTAGGATATATCATTCCTCTTCCAATTACCAACTTAACTTTTTGGTGTACAGCAGTAGCAATAGCATCTAAAACTGCTTCTTTATCCGTGTATTTACTACCAAATTGAGGACCAGAAATGATCGTAAATGGAGGCATTCCACCTAAGTCCTCTAATGGAGCTTGATTAGCAAACCTATTTTCACAATTTTTTAAATTATCATTGAAACTAGGAGTATTTTCATCATTCTTTTGAGTTTGCAAGGAAAAAGCAGGGGAAAACGACCATATTCCCGATTCTTTATTCTTGTGATCCCTTTCTACCTCAAAAACAAATTGTGAGTTTTGTTTCACAAATTTTTGAGCTTCTTCAAATCTTCTAATATGTGGAATTGCCATAATATCAATTGGAAATGTATTTGAATCTAAATTATTTGAAATAATATTTTCAGAAATCAAAATTTTCTCTAATTCTTCTATTCCTTTTGGAGTAGAGATATCTATGTCTCTTAAGAATTTAATATTACCTGTGCCATTCTTAGATATTAAATTTTTATAACCATTAAAAACATCTTCGTTATCATAGATATGTATGTCTTTATTTCTTTCTATATCTTTAAATAAATATTCAGTAAACTCAATGAATCTATTCTCTTCGCTTAAGGATTTGCATATATTTTCTGATACGTTTTCAAAAAGACTAAGCATATCACCTTTTAAATGTTTTTTTGCTTTTTCTAATAATGCTTTATTATGGGCTTCATAATCGTAGCTATTAGATAATGAATATTTTTTTTCTAAAAGAAAAGTTTTTAATTTTTTTATCGTAAAACTTTCGTTTAATATAACAGATACAACATCTTTAGAAATATAATTGTTTTCAAGGTAAGCATCTAATTCTTTTTCAGTTGGATTTGTATTCTTAAATTGTTCATTCTCAGTTATAACTTTTTCACATAATTTATCGTAAATTTTTGGTTCAAAAGCTTTAACAATATCAACGTTATCTAATGCAAATAAGTCTGTTAATAATTCTTCTTTATTATTACTCATTGAAATTAACAATGTGTTAAAGATCGCGTTTTGAATATTGTTGATATTTCTATCGAAGAATAAAACTGATGGTTTTGTTCGCTTTCTACATGTCCCTTCCATTAAACCAGCCAAAGTTGCCACCTCATAAAAGCCACTTACATTAGCTGCTATTGTTGGGTAAGAAACATCTTTATATTCATTAGCTAAAGCTTCTACTGCTTTTCCAAACGAATCAGAAGATGTATATTTAATCTTATTTTTATCATCGTATACAAATTCAGTTGACTTGTCATGTTTCATTAAAAAATCTAAAATTGTTTGGTCCTTAATTTTTTTTATTATAGTTGATTTTCGCATCTTTTTATTATTACTCATACCAATACCTCTCCTTCATGTTAGTAAATAACTCTTTTTCCATAAACCCTCCCTGTTTCATTAAAATAATTTATATAAACTTTGTTACCAAAGTTATTAAAAGTACAAAAAAAGGTTACTTAATTATTATTAATAACCTTTAAAAGGGACAAAAAAACCTATAAATTTATTTACAGCATATACATCGATAATTTTTCTTTGTTTTCTTACTTCTTTTTTCATAACTGCCTCTTTTTTTTAAATTATTATCTATGTCTACTACGTTTATTATAGCATGTATTATTTTTTTTTACTATCTTTTTTACATTATTTTCCTCTTGGATGGAATTCATCGTAATCTTTTCTTAGTTTATTGTGAGCAACATGAGTATATATCTGAGTAGTAGATATATCACTATGACCTAGTAATTCTTGAATGCTTCTAAGATCAGCTCCATACTCTAAAAGATGTGTAGCGAATGAATGTCTTAAAGTATGGGGAGAGAACTCTTTTTTAATGTCTTTTTCTTTAGCTATACCTTTTAATATTATAAAAAAGCCTTGCCTTGTTAATGGAGTTCCATGATTATTTAGAAAAAGACTATTTGTTTGTTTCTTCTTTAACAATAAACTTCGATACTGATTAATATATAAATCTAAATACTTT
>DUVE01000054.1 GCA_012841205.1 Mollicutes bacterium | reverse complement strand
TTTGAAGATGGTCTTACTAAAGAACACGCTACAATGGTTGTTATTCCAACCATCTTAAGTGGTAAACGAAAAGTACTACAAATGTTTGAAAAACTAGAAGTATATTACTTATCAAATAAGACTGATAATCTATATTTTACATTACTTGGTGATTGTACTAGTGAAGATGTAAAAGAAGTAGATTTTGATAATGAAGTTGTAGAAGCGGGACTAAGTAAAGTTAATGAACTAAATGAGAAATATGGTAAGAATATTTTTAATTTTGTTTATCGTAATCGCTTTTATAGTGAGAGTGAAGGAAGTTACTTAGGTTTTGAACGTAAAAGAGGTGCTTTACTTCATTTTAATCAACTATTGTTAGACAAGCTATCTAAAGAAGAAAAGAAAGCATATTTCAATTGTGAAACTATAACTAGTTTTAATAAAAAAATTAAATATGTAATAACCCTAGACACTGATACAAGGTTAGTACTTAATTCAGCCTTAAAATTGATAGGTGCTATGGCTCATCCAATGAACAGACCAATCCTTTCAAAAGATAAAACACATGTTGTTAGTGGTTTTGGAATTATGCAACCTCGTATTGGAATAGATATAGAAGTTACAAGCAAATCAAAATACTCACAGTTATTTGCTGGTTTAGGTGGCTTAGATGTTTATATAACAGCTTCTTTTGATCTTTATCAAGATGTTTTTGGTGAGGGAAGTTTTGTTGGTAAGGGTATTTATGATTTAGAAGTTTTTGATACAGTCTTATCAAATGCTTTTCCTGATAATTTAATATTAAGTCACGACTTACTTGAAGGTAATTATTTACGTTGCGGCTTTATAAATGACGTTGAATTATTTGATGATTATCCGAGTAATTATTTAAATGATGCCTTAAGACATCATCGTTGGAATAGGGGAGACTGGCAAATAAGTGGCTGGTTAAAAAGACGTGTTAAAAATAAAGAAGAAAAACGTGTTAAAAATCCACTTAATCTTCTTGCAAAATGGAAGGTATTTGATAATTTAAGAAGAAGTATGGTAAATCCCTTCTTACTTTTAATTATCTTTTATGCCTTTACAATAGGTTCTGCTAATGCCTTTTATTATGTGTCATTAGTATTACTCGTTATTATTATTCCAATTATTTTTTATGTAATATCTATGATCTTATATCGAAATAAATACGACATATTTTTAAAGTATTATCTAAATTTAATAAAAGGTATTATTGCCGTCATAAACAAATCATTAATTTCCTTTGCAATATTACCGTATGAAGCTTATTTATATATTGATTCTACAATAAAAGCTTTATATCGTATGTTTATAAGTCGTAAGAATTTGTTAAACTGGGTTACAGCAGAAGAACTAGAAAAGGTTGTTCAAAATAATTTGAAAACATATTTAAGAAGCTTTAGACCTAATTATATAGCGTCAATATTACTTATAGCATGTAGTCTTGTTTTCAAACCACATGATATGTGGATTGCTTCTATCATTTCATTAATTTGGATTACAGCACCACTTCTTATGTGTTTTTATAGTAGAAGATTAGAAGAAGATACTAAAGAATTAAATGAAAAAGAAAAAGAAGATATTCTTGATATGGCAGCTAAAACGTGGAAATATTTTGATGATTTACTTACTGAAGATAAAAACTATTTAATTCCCGACAATTATCAATTAAATAGGGAAGAAAAGTTAGATCATAAGACATCTCCTACAAATATAGGTTATTCACTACTTAGTGTTATATCAGCTTATGAACTTGGATTTATCACTTTAAATAAAGCACTTAGAATGTTAAATAATATAATGAAAACTATCGCTAAATTAGAAAAATGGCATGGATTATTATATAACTGGTATAACATTTACACTCTAAAAAAGATGACTCCACATTTTGTATCAACAGTTGATACAGGTAATTTAATTGCTAACTTTTATGTTGTAAAAGGCTTTGCTTTAAAACATAATAATCAAGATTTGTTATATCACGCTACGATGTTAATTGAAAATATGGATTTTACTAAACTTTATAACAAGGATTTAGATGTCTTTAGTATTGGTTATAATGACAGCGAACAAGCTTTACTTCCATATAATTATAACAATTTTGCATCAGAAGCTAGACTTACTAGTTTTATAGCAATTGCTAAAGGAGATGCTCCATACAAGCACTGGTTTTGCTTAAATAAGTCCTTAACGAAGTATAAACAGTTTAAAGGTGTTGTTTCATGGAATGGTACTGCTTTTGAATATTTCATGCCTCTTATCTATATGAAAACATACAAACACACCTTACTTGACGAATCATATTACTATGCTTATTTTACTCAAAGGGAATTTATAAAAGAAGTTGATCCTAATTTACCATGGGGTATATCAGAATCATCATATAATGAACTAGATGATTCTCAAAACTATAAATATGCCTCATTTGGTGTACCATATTTAAAATCACAAGATAACTTATCGTATCCAATTGTTGTATCTCCATATAGCTCAGCTATGGCTATTAGTATTGATGATGAAGAAGTATATGATAATCTTGTAAAATTTAAAAAACTTAATATGTATGGTGAATACGGTTTTTATGATGCTTATGATTATGAAGAAAAAGCAGTTGTTAAAAACTACTATGCTCACCATCAAGGTATGATTTTAGCTAGTTTAACTAATTACTTGAAAGATAATATTATTCAAGATTACTTTCATAGTGATAAAAAAATAGCTTCTGTAGAAACCTTATTAAAAGAAAAAGTTCAAATAAGAACTTATATTGATCTAAAGATTGCTAAATATAAAAAATATCAATATATAAAAGAGGATAAAGCAAGCGATCAAAGAGAAATTAATGGATTAAATGATATTCCTGAAATGGAAATACTATCTAATGGTCTTTATACTATTATTTTAGATGATAGAGGAGTAGGTTTTAGTAAATACAAAAACTTACAGATAAATAGATATCGTAAAGTAGGTAATGAAGAATACGGAATATTCTTCTATATAAGGAATTTAAAAACTAATAATTTATGGTCTAATACTTATGCACCACTTAATGTAAAACCAGAGAATTACAAGGTTGTTTTTGCATCAGACCGTATTAAATATATTAGAGAAGATGATGGTATTATGACTAGTACAGAAATTACTGTTCCAAAAGATCATAATGCTGAAATTAGAAGATTAGT
>DUVE01000053.1 GCA_012841205.1 Mollicutes bacterium | reverse complement strand
CAAATAAATTAGGAACATATACTGTAACTTATAAAGTAACAGATAAAGCAGGCAATACTGCTACATCTTCAAGAACAGTAAATGTAGTAGATAATATTCTACCAACTGTAACAGGTGTGTCTGTTCCGACAAACTGGACATCAGGTAATAAAACAATAACTGTAACAGGATCAGATACTGGTTTAAGTGGAATAGCAGGTTATTTTATATCTACAAGTAGCACTAAACCAACAACAGGTTCTGCTTGGACAGCATCAACATCAACAATCTGGACAGTAAGTAGAGGTGCTGGTACATACTACATCTGGGTAAAAGATGGAGCAGGAAACATTTCTTCTACTTATAAGAGTGTTACTGTAACTAATATAGATGCAAATGCACCAACTGTAACAGCAAAGGGAAGTAGTTATACGATTATAGAAGCTGACAGTAATGCAATATCAAGTACTTACTTTAATATAAGCACAAACGGAACTGCACCAATCTCATCTACAACTTGTGTAGATACATCAAATGGTAATGCAACCGTTACCAATACATCGACTCTTGCAGTAGGAAGTCATGTAATAAGATGTACCGTAACAAAGGCAACGGGCTTAAGTGCAAATGCTCAAACAACAATCGTAGTAAACCCAGCTTATACATGTTCTACTGGTACATTAACACATGATGCAAGCAAGGGGTGGATTTGTGTTAGAAGTGCAAATAGCAGCACTAGTTGGTCTGTTAGATGTCCAAATGGCAGTACTTGCGGAACAACAGGCAGTGCATGCTGTCGTACCAGTAAAGTATGTACCTCATGGATTTTCTACGACAGAGTCAGTTTCTGTGGTACTCCAACCACAACGTTAACACATAAATACACCAATTGTGAGCCAATGCCTCCTACAGGTAATTGTAGACCATGTGATGGTTATTATTGTGGTAATACAGGTTGTCCAAGTGGCTATAGTAGTGGAGGAAGTGATTGTTATTCCTTCGGTACAGAAATATCTGGTACTAGAAGTACATCATATCACTGCCCATCAGGTTGGTCTTCTTATACCGGATCAGGCAGTAGTTTAAAATGTTATCAATCAGCATCACAATAATAAAACTTCATATTACAGAATAAAATAAATTAAAGCCCAATTCAAAAGAATTGGGCTTTGTTATTTATTCTTGCTTTTATAATTAATTCCAAACATGCTTCCGATTACAGAAGAAAAACATACAATCAAATAATACAAAATAGATTTATAATTAAAGCTTAATCTAAATATTAAGGTAAGAAGTATAAAAATCAATATTACTATTAAAGCAAATTTTAAACCTCCAAGCCATCCTTTCTTTTCTCGAGACGCTCCAATTATAAAACCGCCAACTGTAATAGATATTATTGATATGATAAGTCTTGAAACATCAAGTGTTTTATTACCAATTAAATTAAAATAATGAAGAAGAGTTATGATTAAAGTAAAACCTAGAATACAACCACTGGTAATACCTAGTCCCTTTAAAAATATTTTCATATTATCACCCAATAAAGTATATTCTATTGAATAAAATATTATAACAAGTTCATAATTAAATAGGTGATCATATGCAAATAATTATATTATTATTTAAAATAAGTTTGTTTTATTTAATTGTTATTAAAGCTTATCATCTAATTGGCAAAACCAAAGTCGATGAATTTAGTCTCATGGATTTTGTTGTTTTTTTAACCTTATCTAATCTTTTTACTATAAGTATTATATTAAATGACGAATCTTTTTTTTATGTTGTTTGTGCTGCAGTTATCATTATAACGCTTCAAACTATAATGCCTTATTTAGCGTCTTCTATCTCGGGAATTAAATATATATTTAATACACCCCCATCAATGATAATTAAAAATGGAAAACTTGATTTTAAAGAAATCGTCAAAAGGGAATATAATTTTAACAAATTATTAAACGAATTAAAAAGAAAAAACATAAAATCTATTGAACAAGTAGAATATGCATATTTAGATAAAGATGAAAAAATATCAATCGCTACAAAAGACGATAAAAACATTTTATATCCTATTATTTTAAATGGAAAAATTCAGTATACATCACTTAAATTATTGAAAAAGGATATTAGATGGATAAAAAACATTATTGAAACAAATAAATTAGATGTAGAAAAAATTTTCTATGCTTTTTATAAAGAAAATAGTGTTTATATTATTCAAAACAATTATTAAGAATTACTTCTATATAAATACAAAATTAAAAAATAGTGTTGTAATTAGTTGTTGCTTGTGTTAAACTAACGCAGTCATGAAAATGATAGATAAGGAATAATGATGAAGAATATAAAATTTAATGAAATGAACATATCAAATGAAATTAAAAGAGCAATTGAGGAAAAAGGATATGAAGAAGCTACTTCTATTCAAACTAGAACAATAGAACCAATTTTAAATGGTTTAGACCTTTTAGGTTTAGCTCAAACAGGAACAGGAAAAACAGCTGCTTTTGCTATTCCTATAATTGAAAGGGTAGATAAAGAAGATTATAGTATCCAAACTATTATTTTATGCCCAACAAGGGAGTTAGTACTTCAAACATGTGAAGAAATAGCTACTCTTATAAAATACAAAGAAGGTATTAGGATAGCAGCAATTTATGGCGGACAACAAATAGAAAAACAGATATTTTTACTTAAGAAAAAACCGCAAATTATCGTTGGAACACCAGGTCGTATTATGGATCATTTAAGACGAAGAACTATTAGACTAAATAACATTAAAACAATAGTCTTAGATGAAGCTGATGAAATGCTTAATATGGGTTTTAGAGAAGATCTAGATGTTATTTTAAAAGATGCAAATGTTGATAGGCAAACTATTTTGTTTTCAGCAACAATGTCAAAAGATATAAAATCTATTGCAAAGACATATCAAAACAATCCTGTTTTTATCGAAGTAGAACATAAAGCCATAAATATGCCAAAAATTAAACAATACTACATTGAAATAAACGAAAGTAAAAAAATAGAATTATTAGATCGTATTGTTAGTAGTCTTGATACTAAATTAGGTCTAGTATTTTGTAATACTAAAAAAAGAGTAGATGATCTAACAACTGCCCTTCAATTACGTGGATATTCTGTTTTAGCGCTTCATGGTGCTTTAAGACAAAGTGCAAGGGATAGTGTGCTTAAAAAATTTAGAACAAACAAATTACAGTTGTTAGTAGCAACTGATGTAGCAGCTCGTGGTATTGATGTTAACGATATAGAAGTTGTATTTAATTATGATGTGCCAATAGATAATGAGTACTATATTCATCGTATAGGAAGAACAGGAAGAGCAGGTAAGGAAGGAATTTCTATTACGTTTATTACATCAAGGGAATATGGAAGATTAAAACATATTGAAAAATATACTAATACGAAGATAGAAAAATTTGTAATACCTTCTGTTGATCATGTAATTTCAACGAAAATCAACAAATTATTATCTGGAGCTTTATCAAGCAATATAAGTGAATATACTAAATATGTTGAAGATTTTTTAGAACAAAACGATGATATAACAATTTCTGATATAGCATACTACTTAATTGATACTCAAATGGGTAATATTAACAAAGAAGAAATAGATACTATTAATTCAAATGATGTTAGAATGTTTATTAATTTTGGAAAAATGGACAAGATAAATAAAAGCAAACTAGAAAACATTATAATTGAAAATGCAAGTATTACTAAAAAGGACATAACAAATATTGAACTTTTTGATAAATTTTCATTTTTTAATATCCCACTTGAACTTAGTGAAGAAGTACTTAAAAATTTAAATAACGCAGTTTATAATAATCGTAAAATAGCACTAGAAATATCAACTGGAAGACCTTCTAAAAAAACGTATCAGAATAAAAATAATGATCGCTCTTTTGGTAGCAGAAGAAATAGAACGCATAAGGATAATGACAAAAGAAAAAAACTACCAAAAATAGATATAAAAAATAATGTTGATATGATATAATGTTAAAGTATAAAATATAGGAGGATAAATATGGAAAAGGAAATTAAAACAACAATTGTAGTAGATGAAAATGGAGATGAGTTTGAATTAGAAATAATCAAGGAAATAGAACATAATAATAAAAAATATACAGTTCTTTATGAAGAAGATATGTGTGAATGTGATGATGATTGCAGTTGTAATGATGAAGATACATGTGAATGTGATGAGCATGATGGAGGGCACATCTACATATTTGAAACTGAACAAGATGAAGATGGAAATGACATATATAATGAAATAGATGATAAAACAATGGAAGAATTAATTCCTATTATAGAAAAAGAATTATATTTAAATGAAGAATAATATATAAATTAATTAGAAAAAGGACTGTTTTTTAAAACAGTCTTTTATTATACATGATATAATATAGTTGGTGATGCATTATGGATATAAATAAATATTTGGATGAACAAGTTGTTTTCATAATGCCTAACAATATAAAAAAACAAATACTTAAAAACGTTGATAAACTTGTGAATATTAAATTTTATACCAAAGATGAAATAAAGAGAAAATTATTATTTGATTATGATCAAAAAGCTATACATTATCTTGCATTAAAATATAATTATAAAATTGATATTTGTAAAATGTATTTAAATAATATGTACTATGTTGATGATAAAAAATATGAATCTGACAAATTAAATAACTTAGTTGCTATGAAAAAAGATTTATTAGATAAAGGGTTACTTACTTTAGATAATTTATTTCTAAAAAATATTAAAGATAAAAAAGTAATTGTATATGGCTATGATTATATAGATAGATTTTTTAAAAAATTATTAGATAAAATATCTTTATATACCGATGTTGAAATTATTAAAAAAGAAAAAATAAATTCTCCTTTAAAAAAGGTGTATGAATTTAATGATATTGAAGAAGAAGTATCTTTTGTAGCGTCATCTATTTGTAAATTAATTGATAATGGTGTTGATATAAATAATATAAAACTTGGTAATATATCAAATGATTATATATCTTTAATAGATAGGATTTTCAACTTTTATAATATTCCACTTTGTCTTAATAATAATATAAGTATATATTCAACTGAAATTGGTATAACATTTCTAAATCTTTTTAGTGAATGCAATAATTTACAAGAAAGTCTAGATAAATTATTAAATCTATACAATATAAATGAAGTAAATAATATGAATATATATAATAAACTCATTAATATTTGTAATAAATATATAGGTTTAGATAATATAGAAAATATACTTATTGATGATTTAAAAAATACGTTTATAAATGATATTAAACTTAATAATGCAGTGGAGATAATTGATTTAAAAGACAATTTTACTTTATCAAAAAAGTATGTTTTCATACTTAATTTTAATCAAGGTTCTATGCCAGTTGTTTATCAAGACATTGATTACATTAGTGATGATATAAAACATGAGATAGATATTGAGGTAACCCCTTTAAAGAATAAAATAGAAAGAGAAGTATGTAGGAACATCATTGAAGGTTTAGATAATGTTGTTATAACTTATAAATTAATGTCACAAGGTGAAGAGTATTATCCATCTTCTTTAATTACTGATTTAAATCTGGAAGTAATAAAAGGTGCTAAAAGAGATTTAAATATCTCTTATTCAGAATATTATGATAAATTATTACTTAGTAAGAAATTAGATAGATTTTCAAAATATGATGAGTTAGAGGATGACACAGGGATTTTGTTTTATAACTATCAAGATATAAATTATAAGATATATGATAATCAGTTTAAAGGAATTAATAATGAAAAATTGATAAACTATTTAAAACCTAATCTTAAATTATCTTATTCTTCTTTAAATGATTACTTTGAGTGTGCTTTTAGATATTATGTTAATCATATTATGAAATTAAAATCTAAGGATGAAGCTTTTTATCTTACAATAGGTAATCTATTTCATTATATTTTGTCTATTGCTTTTACATCAGACTTTGACTTTGATAATGAGTGGTCATCATATTTAAAGGGACTAGAATTATCTAGTGGAGAAGAATTTTTACTTGTAAAACTTAAAAGAGAATTAAAATTTGTAATTGATGTAATAAGAAAACAAAAAAAGTTATCTACTTTTAATAAAGAATTATATGAACAAAAGATATATGTAAATCTACCTAATAAAATAGATGTTACTTTTAGTGGTTATATAGATAAGATTATGTATAATGATGATACAGAAACTAAGGTTGCTATAGTTGATTATAAAACAGGCAATACAGAAATAAAACTTAATAATATAATGCATGGACTTAACATGCAATTGCCATGTTATTTGTATTTAATAAGTAATTACAAAAAGTTTAATGATCCTGTTTTTGTTGGTTTTTATTTACAAGAAATATTGCATAATGAAATTAATTATGATCCTAAGAAGAATTACGAAGATAGGAAAGCTAATTCTTTAAAATTAAGTGGTTATACAATTGATGAAGAAAACTTAATTGAATCTTTTGATCAAAGCTATGCTGAGAGTCGTTTAATAAAAGGTTTGAAATTAACTAAAAATGGCTTTAGTGCATATTCTAAACTTCTAAGTAGATCTAGAATGAAGGAATTAATTAAGATAGTAGAAGAGAAGATTAATGAGGCGTCAAGTAATATACTAAATGGTAAATTTGATGTGAATCCAAAACGAATTGATGGGAAAAATGTTTCTTGTACATACTGTCCTATGCGCGATTTATGTTATATGCGTGATAATAATATAGTTACTTTAAATACTTCAGATAATTCCAAAGTAGGAGGTGATATAAGTGACTAAAAATTGGACTAATGAACAATTAGATGCTATTAATAAATCAAATACTAACATTATAGTTAGTGCTGGTGCTGGTAGTGGTAAGACTGCTGTTTTAACAGAACGCATTATTACTAAATTAAAGAATGATATTAATATAAATGAATTACTTGTTCTAACATTTACTAAAGCTGCCGCTAGTGAAATGAAAGAAAGAATTAGTACTTATCTTAAATTAGATGACTCCCTAAAAAGTCAATTAGAACTTTTAGATACAGCTTATATTACAACCTTCGATAGTTATGCTTTATCTGTTGTAAAAAAATACGGATATTTATTAAATATATCGCCTAATGTAAATATATGTGATAGTAGTTTATTAAAGGGTAAGAAAGAAGCAATCATCGATGATATCTTTAGTGATTTTTATGAGAGTAAAGATGAAGTGTTTCAACAACTTATAAGTACTTTTTGTGTTAAAGATGATAAGAGTATTAAAAACTATATTTTAAAAATAAGTGATAAACTAAATATGCTTCATGATAAAGAGAATTATTTGAATAATTATATTGAATTTTCTTTTAAAGATTCTAAAATTGATTCTGATATAACCAAGTTTACTAATATTATAAAGACTAAAATAAATGAAATAGATGAATTGTTGTCTGAAATAGGTAATTATACTGAAAGTGATTATTTTACTTCCTTAAAAGAATCACTTAATTCATTAATAGAAAGTAATAATTATAATGATATCAAACGAAACCTTGATATAAAGATGCCAAATCTACCAAGAGGTAGCGACGATTTGGCAAAACAGTCTAAAACTAAAGTAAGTGATATCATAAAAGAACTTAATGAAATATGTATATATAGCGATATATCAGATATCAAAACAGGAATAATGAAGACTAAGAACTATGTTGAAGCTATTATCTCTATTATTAAGGAATTAGATAAAAGGATAAATAAATTTAAATACGAGAATGATCTTTATGAGTTTATCGATATTTCTAATATTTCTATAAAATTAGTTAAAGAACATCCTATAATAAGAGAAGAAATAAAAAATAGTTTTCATGAGATCCTAATAGATGAATATCAAGATACTAATGATTTACAAGAAGCATTTATCAGTTTAATCCAGAACAACAATGTTTATATGGTAGGAGATATAAAACAATCTATATATCGTTTTCGTAATGCTAACCCTAACATATTTAAAGAAAAATATGATTTATATAAGAACAATAACGGTGGTATTAAGATTGATTTGAATAAGAATTTTAGATCTAGAAGTGAAGTAATTGATAGTATTAATCTAATATTCGATGATATTATGGACAATGCCTTTGGTAGTGCTGATTACAAAAAAGAACATCGCCTTATTTGTGGTAATGCTTCATATATTAAAACTAATAATAATGATTTAGATATATATAATTATAATTATGACAAAAAAGCAAATCACTTAAGGGAAGAAATAGAAGCTTTCTTGATTGCAAGAGATATAAAAGATAAAATTAATAATAACTATCAAGTTATGGAAGGTAATACTTTAAGGAATATAAATTATAGTGATATTTGTATTTTAATGGATAGGGGAACTAACTTTGAATTATACAAAAAGATATTTACTTATATGGGTATTCCGTTATCTGTTTATAAAGATGAGAGTGTTGTTTCAAGTCCTGATATACTAGTATTAAAAAATATATTAAAATTAATACATTGTATTAAAAATAACGATTATGGATATGATTTTAGATATTCATTTATGAGTGTTGGAAGAAGTTTTTTATCAAATTATAATGATGATGAATTATTCGATATTTTAATAAATGATAAATATAAGGAAACTAGTATATATAATATTGTATATAGTCTTAGTAAAGAAGTTTCTAATATAAACATATATACCTTACTTAATAGAGTTATAAAAGAGTTTAACATATATGAAAATCTCATAAAAATAGGCGACATTAATGATATGATAGCTAGAATTGATTATTTAGTAGAAAATGCTAAAACATTATCTAACATAGGTTATAATCTAGAATCTTTCATAGCTTATTTAGATGAAAATCTAAATAATAAATCAGAAGTTAAAATTCCAGCTGAAATTGCAAAAGGTAATACCTGTCGTATCATGAACATCCATAAATCAAAAGGACTTGAATTTAAAATTTGTTATTATTCAGGGCTTTATGCCAAGTTTAATATTAGTGATTTAAAAGAAATGTTTTATTATGACAAAGATTATGGCATCATCGTTCCTTATTTCAATGATGGAATATGTAATACAATTTATAAGTTTTTGTTAAAAGATAAATATATGAGAGAAGAAATTGAAGAGAAATTAAGACTTTTCTATGTTGCTTTAACAAGATGTAAGGAAAAAATGATTATTGTAGGAGATTTTAATAATACTAATAAAATTTTTGAAAGAGATAATAATGATATGGTATCATTACCTTCAAGACTTAGTTATAGATCGTTTGAAGATATTCTATTATCAATAAAGAATAAATTAGAACCTAATATTATAAATATTGAAATAGATAATGTAATAGAGGATAATTATTATATCCAAAAAGATAGTGATTTTAAGAATCGTATTCCACTTACTCAAAAAAAGATTGTCAAGAAAAAAATTAACATACAAACTGCTGAGGTTGAAGAGTCATCATTTTCTAAAAAAATAAATACATTACTTGATAAAGATGCTTTAGCGGCAATTGAGATAGGCAAGGAAATACATTATTATTTAGAAACATTAGATTTTAAGAATATCAATTTAGATGATATTAATTCTTCATACAAAAATAAAGTAATAGCATTTTTAAATCAAGATATATTAAATGATTTAGATAAAGCTAAAATATATAAAGAATATGAATTTATTTATAATGATAACAATCATGAATATCATGGTATAATAGATTTACTACTTGAATTTGATGATCACATAAAAATAATCGATTATAAATTAAAAGATATAGATAAACTTGAGTATGTAAGCCAATTAAAAGGATATAAAAAGTTTGTAGAATCTATTACTAAAAAGAAAATTAAAGTATATTTGTATTCAATAATAGATGAAAAATATAGGGAGGTTTTGTAATGATTAACAAAAGGTTATTAGCACATTATATAAAAGATCCATTTGAAAGAGAAAAGTATTTAAAAGGGGTTGCAGGGCATTATAGAGTAACAGATCTTCCTTTTGATAAGGTTGCAATTAAAAATAATGATGATGAGCAAAATTTGTTTTTTCTAAGAGATTTAAAAAATACATATACCTTTGAAAATTGTGTGTTAGAAGATTTGAATTTTAATAGTCAAATAGAAATGATTTCGTTTAAAAACTGTATTTTCAAAGGAGATATAGTTATTAATAATGTTGGACTTGATGATGAGAGTCAAGTTTGTTTAACAGATAATAATAAAACTGAATCATTAGATAAAATACTAATTAAATCACCAACAATAACATTGTTTGATAGTTATATTACAAGTAATAAGTTTTATATGTTAGGTAATTCTTTTTGTGCAATGAATAGTGCTATAATAGCAGAACATAAAAGATTATTATTTTCTAAGGAATTTGAAATGGAACATTGTTATGTTAATGGGGAAGTTGTTGGCGAGAAAACAGCTAAATCATATTGTAAGAGAAATCATTAGAATGATATTGTATTATTCACAAGTGAGGTCATGCAAATGAGTGATAAACTTTTTAAAGAATTATTATTAAATGTAAAAGGTTATATAAAAGATGAAAAACAAATTAGGATGATAACAAATGCTTATCTTTGTGCGGACTTTTTACACAGTGGTCAAAAGCGAAAGAGCGGGGAAGAATATATAATTCATCCTATTTCTGTCGCTTTGATTTTATCTAGGGTTTACGCTGATGCTGATACAATTTCTGCAGCTTTACTTCATGATGTTATAGAAGATACAAAAGACTTTGCTATTACTGATAAAGATATTGCAACTATTTTTAATGAAACAGTATCTAAACTAGTGTTTGGTGTAACCAAGATAAAAAAATTAGATTTCAAGAGTAGAGAAGAAGAAGTAGCTACTAACAATCGTAAGATAATTATGAGTTTAAATGATGATATTAGAATAATTATTATTAAATTAGCGGATCGCCTTCATAATATGCAAACTCTAAACTATCTTCGTCCTTTCAAACAAAAGGAGAATGCTTTAGAAACAATGGAAATATATGTTCCCCTAGCATACTATATTGGAGCTTATGAACTTAAGAGTGAATTGGAAGAGTTATCTTTTAAGTACTTAAAACCATCTACTTATAAAAGGTTAGAATCATGTAGATCAAAAGTAGCTAAAGAGGCAAGTAAAATCGCGCAAGAAATGTTGGTAGATCTCTCTACGAAACTAAGTGATAGAGGGATAACGCATGACATAACAATGCGTGTAAAAAACACTTATGGTATATATAACAAATTAATTAAAACACAAAACATAGAGAATATACATGATCTATTATCTATAAAGATTATGGTTGAAAACAGGAGAGATTGTTATACTGTTTTAGAAATTGTCCATTCAAACTATCCGCATCTTAGGGAAAAATTTAAAGATTACATAGCATCACCCAAAACCAACATGTATCGTTCCATTCATACGACTGTTAATTCTTATAAGGGAAAAAATGTTCAAGTTCAAATTAAAACATTTGAGATGAATGAAATGGATTTGCTAGGACTAATGTCATACTTTCATAAATATGGTAGTGATGCTAGTTTATATATGCAAAAAGACTTAACAACAAAATTTCAAATTTATAAATCTCTTTCTGAACTTGATGAGATATTAAGTGATAATCAGGAGTTTATAAAACACGCTAAAAAAGAACTATATACTAATAAGATATTTGTATCTACACCAAAGGGTAAAATAATTGAATTACCAACAGGAAGTACTCCAATTGATTTTGCTTACAGGTTAAATCCTGAAATAGGAAATAAAATGGTAGGAGCTATAGTAAATGGCGAGGCAGTTGCGTTAGATTATAAATTGCAAAATAAAGACATGGTAAAAATTATAACTAATGAAATAGCTAATCCTAGCTTAGACTGGGTGGAACAAGCAGATACAGTTTATGCAAAAAAAGAAATAAGTAAGTTTTATAG
This sequence comes from Mollicutes bacterium, assembly GCA_012841205.1. Taxonomy (GTDB): domain Bacteria; phylum Bacillota_I; class Bacilli_A; order RF39; family UBA660; genus UBA5348. The sequence continues at coordinate 462 of DUVE01000053.1, read as the reverse complement.
CAAAAAAATAAAGTATTAAATCATTTGATTTAATACTTTTTATGTACAATTAATGGCGCCTCAACTAGGACTTGAACCTAGGACCCCTTGATTAACAGTCAAGTGCTCTAACCAGCTGAGCTATTGAGGCACAATTTAATTGTATAACGAAGATAATTAGTTGTCAAGATTTAATTAATGCTCTTTTTACTTTTATATAATTGTAGATTGTCACTATGAAGATATTTGCAATTCCTGCTATTATAAAACCATACATTCCTATTTTAAAGACTGACAAAATTATCATTAATCCTATCTTAGTTGTAACGCCAATTATCGTACTCATCATCGCCTCCCGAGCTTTATTCATTGCTTGAAGTGATGCTATTAGGGGAACCTGTAAATAATAAACTATATAAAAAGGTGCCATTAATCTTAAATAGTTAGATCCCATTTCTGTATTAAAAACAATTTTTAGAAGTT
>DUVE01000052.1 GCA_012841205.1 Mollicutes bacterium | reverse complement strand
GGTTGACATTATCTCTTTCTTTTTGTAAATATATGGATATGGAGGTAGTATGGAAGTAGTAAAGTCATTAAAACCTAAGGAAGAAGAGATGCTCATTATTAAGAAATATCAAGAGATGATGTTATATGTTTATAATTTAGTAAAAAAATAACCTAATTCAGAAAAATTTACTTTAGTAAGTGAAACGAAAAAATGTATGTTCGAAGCATTTGAATTGCTATTATGGGCTAAAAAACAATATAGTAAAAATACTAAAGTAAAATATTTGAATTGTACGTTTGTAAATGATAATTAATGGAGAAGAATATAATATAAATCGTTCAACAGCTAAAGTTACAGAGTGGGATGAAATATATTGTAAGGTTTTAAAAGAAATAATTGATATGGGAGAATTGTGTGAAAACAGAACAGGTGTAGATACTTTATCAATTCCAAATGTAAGTTTTTCAATTGATTGTAAAAAATACTTCCCAATATTAGAAACTAAAAAAGTTTTTTAAAAAGCACTTTATCTGAATTGCTTTGGATATATCAAGCACAATCAAATAAAGTATCATGGTTACACGAAAGAAAAAATCATGTTTGGGACGGATGGATGATAGATGATGATGGCATATATCGTACTTATGAACCTTATGGAAATGAAGAACCAGATAGGGAAGTTAATGTTGTAGATTTATATGGTAATATCATAGAAGGATATAAAGCTAAGAGTAGAATTGAAGGAAAAACTATCAAATCAGCTAAGTTTTTTGGATTGGAATATGCTGGTACTATAGGAACTTGTTATGGAGGACAACTTAGTTTAACTAAAGAGTTTGATAAAAATGTTTTAGATAAGCTTAAAAATAATCCACAAGATAGAAGGAAAGTAGTTAATCTCTTGCAACAACAATATTTGAAAACGGCTGTTTTACCTACTTGTGTTTGGTCTAGTACATATAAGGTATATAGAAATCAATTATTTCTTGATGTTTCTGTAAGGAGTAATGATATGCCTCTTGGAAACCCATTTAACGTTACTCAATACGCTATTTTACAGAATTTAGTAGCTAAAGTGTCAGGTCTTAAAATTGGATGTTTAGACTGGTATATCTCTGATTGTCATATATATGTTAATCAATTAGAAGGAATAAAAGAACAATTTGAAAGATATAACATATTGAAAAAAACGGGAGAAATTCATCAGTGAAAATTCAGATGATAAAATAGAAAATATCTATTTGGATTTATTAAGACAGCAACAGATTATTAATGAAAAAATTAAACAAGAAAGATATAAGACTTCTTATGAAGCAATAAAAAGGGAAACTGATATTAATGTTTTAGCCTTAGAACATTTAATTACTAGAAAGGATCCAATTTTAAAGTTAGCAGATAAAGATAATTTTTATGATTTTGATAATTCAGAACATAACAAAGATATAAAAGTTAAACATTATACTTCACTACCTGCTATAAAAATGCCTATTGCTCAATAAAAAATGCTTTTACAAGCATTTTTTTTCTACCTCATATTTAATATTTAATTCATTAAGAGATCTCAATACCTCATCATCTAATGTGTCTAGAAAAATCGAATACTTAATTTTTTCTTCGAAT
>DUVE01000051.1 GCA_012841205.1 Mollicutes bacterium | reverse complement strand
TACATCTATTTCATTCCTATATAATTAATAACGAGAAAAATTATCAATCAATCAATTCTTTAACTTCAAAAACTAATGATTATGGTTATGATATAACTTTGCATGGTAGTCCCAATGCTCTAGCGCAATCTGTATTTGAGAATTTACCAAATAGTTTAGATTGTGGGTGGACTGACATAGTTTCATTAAACGATGAGAAATTGATTATGATGGTAAGGGAAAGGGGACATGCATTAACAATTGAAATAACTAGAATTGGCAATAAACTTAGAGTTGAATATTTTGTTCCTAAACTATGCAATATTGATATGATCAATAGACTACCGGGGGTAAATAAGGTTGAAAAAGGTGATCCTGGAGCAAAAGGGATATTTGAAACTGAAAACATAAATGATTTATTTACATTCATTTCAATGGTACCAACTGATCTTGATATGGTTTTTGATAATGCACCTAAAACATTGTAATTTTAAAAAATATTGTTGTGCATTTTAATATATATATGATATAATGTTAATACAAAGTAAATGTTATATTTGTCTAGATTGTGATATTTTAATATAAATATTAAATTAGGTGATTAAAAAAACAAGGACTTATTCTTTGTTTTTAAATTCTTCATAAAATAATGAATCGGGTTTTTCATTAAAAACAGATGCGATTTTAACAGCCATTTTATAAGTTAGTGTTCTTTTCTTGTTTTCTATTTGCCAATAGAATGTTTTGCTAATTCCCAAAAAGGTTGCCATCTCTTTATAAGTGAACCCCCATTTTGTCCTAATAGACTTTAATTTTTCCAAGATTTACCACCTTCTTAAAATATTATATATAAAAAGTAAACTTTATGCAACAAAACGTTTCTATTTAGTTAATTTAGACATAATTTTCACTTATTTTGAATATAATTAATAAGTATTAGGAGGTAGTATTTATGCTAATAGGAAAAAGATTAAAAGAACTGAGAAAAGCAAAAGGATTAACTCAAGAACAATTAGGTGAATTAGTAAATGTTACAAAGGTATCTATTTGCTGTTACGAAAATGGAACTAGAACACCTAATTTAGATACATTCCAAGACCTATTAAATGTACTTGAAGTTTCTGCAGATTATTTACTTGGAAAAGATATTAAAGCTTCAGTGATGAAAGATAATGAGGTTTTATATTCTATAAAAATTCCTAAGGAATTAGCTGATCTTTATGAAGAATTATTACTTGATAAAAATTTACTTCGCAAGGTTACTGATAATGATCCTAAGAGAATGGTCGAATTAATAGATAAAATATTGAAATAACAAAGTTGTTACTTTGTTATTTTTTATTGTATAATGGTATTGGTGATAATATGAATATAGTAGATTTAATAAACAAGAAGAGAGAAAATCTTGAATTAACAAAAGAAGAGTTGAATTATATAATTGATTCTTATATGCAAGGTATTACAAAGGATTATCAAATCAGTGCTTTACTTATGGCTATATGCTTAAATGGTATGAGTGAAGAGGAAACTTTTAATTTAACTGAGATAATGCTTAATAGTGGTGAAATATACAATTTAGATAATGTAAATGGTATTAAGGTAGATAAACATTCAACAGGTGGTGTTGGAGATAAAACAACTTTGGTTATAGCGCCGCTTGTAGCAAGCTCTGGATTAGTTGTACCTAAGATGAGTGGTAGAGGACTTGGCCATACAGGAGGTACCATTGATAAACTTGAGTCTATCGAAAAATTCAATGTTTCTTTGAAAAGGGAAGATTTCATAAAAGAACTTAATGCTATTGGACTTGCAATTACAACAACTGATATGGACATGGTTCCAGCAGATAAAAAATTATATGCACTTCGTGATGTTACTGGAACAGTATCGTCTATACCATTAATAGCATCTAGTATAATGAGTAAAAAAATAGCAACTAATGCTGATAAAATAGTACTTGATGTTAAAGTAGGGGATGGTGCTTTATTAAAAACCAAAGAATCTGCAATCGAGTTAGCAAAATTGATGGTTAAAATAGGAAAACATTTTAATAAAGAAACAATTGCAGTGATTACTAATATGAATTATCCAATTGGAAGTAGTGTTGGTAATGGTTTAGAAGTTCAAGAAGCAATCCAAACATTAAAGGGAGCAGGTGATCCTGATTTTAGGAATCTATGTATTACTTTAGCTAGTTATATGATATCCCTTGGAAAAAACATTGATTTTGAAAGTGCTAAAGCGGAAGTTATTACTAATTTAGATAATGGTCTTGCGTATCAAAAGTTTGAACAGATGGTATCTTATCAGAATGGTAATATAAAAAATATTGATATATCTTCAAAAACAATTAATTATAAATCTACTAAAGAAGGATATCTAAATAATATTAAAACACTTAAACTTGGACAATATGTAATGAAATTAGGGGCAGGAAGAGAAAGTATCGAAGATAATATTGATTATGGAGTAGGAATTGTATTAAATAAAAAAATTGGTGATTATATTCATATTGGTGATACTATAGCTACCATTTATGTAAGAGGTGAAGATACATCACTTAAGTTGCTTGATGATATATTTATAATAGAAGAGCATCAAGGTGAAAAGGAACCTTTAATATATGATGTTGTAAAATAAAAAGGACTTATTAGTCCTTTTTGTTTGCGATATACATCATATGATATTCATCAAAAGTTAAATCATTTTCATATATGAATGTTGCAACATCCACTCCAACATATCTATAATGCCAAGCTTCAAATGAAAAACCAGTAATATGTTCTTTGCCTTCTGGATATCTTAATATGAATCCATATTTATGTGCATTATCTTTCATCCATTTGTATTCATCAGAATTTTTGAAGAAAGCATATTGTCCAGATCCATCTTTAACATCGATTGCGAGTCCCGTTTGATGTTCAGAATATCCTGGTCTTGCTGTATATTTATCTGCCATGGCAACGCCATTAGATGCTTTATCCGCATCGTATAATATCTTTTGCGTAGCATAACTTCGGTAAGATGAAGTAACAGTTGGGCGAAGTCCAATTTTAAACATGTCTTCAGCCATCTTTTCATAGCTTTCTTTAACAATAGGTCTTACTTGATGATTGTAAGAATTTCTATATTTAGCATTTATAGTAACTAATTCTTTAGGAATAAAGTCACTACCTAATTTGTAATATTTATTTGCAATAACAAGTAAGTCATCAATCTTTGCAATATCTACATCATGTCCATAAAAAGGATAATCCAAATACATATTTACATATGAAATAACTGTGTCTACATCATAAGATTCATTAGCTTTTTTATAATTAGCATATCTAGTTAAATTATTTATTATGAAATATTTATTATCAAAATAAGATACAATATTATCTAATACAATTTCATTATCTATAATAACATCTATTTCTTTTTCATCAAGTTTCTCTATAATTGCTTTTACATCAACTCTTGCGTATTTTAAATCGTTAAGTTTATTAACTTGATTTATATATTCATCATAATCTTTGTAAGGTAAATTTATATATTCTTCTAAATATTCTTCTTTATATTCACCCTTTAATAAGGCTTTGTCTAATGTTTTAGAATAAATATTATTTTCAATTAAATACGCATCTAACTTTTTATCGATAATTATTTCAATTGTATCGTTATTATAATTTAATTTTTTTAATTCTCTAACATTTTTGGGTGTGAGAACAAAATGTATACCAAACCCAATTAATATTATTAATACTAATGGAATAATTATTCTTGAAATCTTTAAGCGTCGTTTTTTCTTTTGCATATTCATCCTCCTATATGTAATTATAGGATTTTAGATTACCCATGTCAAACTAAAGAGG